>NZ_JXYC01000011.1:0-270110 GCF_000967665.1 Marinomonas sp. S3726
TAAAAGCCCTATCTTTATGTTGAGAACCTTATCAATAGAATAACTATTAAGTTGCGCTCCTCGCCATAAATCTAATGGTTTTTATCCTCACACTGAGGCGGGAGGACTTACTCGCAGGTTCCTTAAGTAAGATAAGTATAGTCTGATAACAGCGTTTCTGAGTGTAGTTTTGTAGTCTTTAAACCTTATATAGTCGCCTTTTCTTATTAACTTCAAAGAGGTTCTTAAACACTAGAAAAATGCCTGAAATAAACTAAATTTATCCATTTAAATTAGTTTTAGCTAATTTTGTAATTGGTTCAATAGTTTGCTTTAGAGGAGTTTGCTCTTTAGTATCAGCATACTTATTCATTATTTAGGTTAGGGAAGTATCCATATGTATAAGGTATTAATTGCAGATGATCATCCTTTGTTTCGCTCTGCATTAAGGGTCACTTTAAACGGCATTGCTGAGGATATAGCTTTGTCTGAGACCTGTGATTTTGCTGAAACCCAGCAGCAGCTGGCGTCTAGTGACGTTGACCTCCTTTTGTTAGATTTAAAAATGCCTGACAGTGAAGGCTTATTAGGCCTGATTAAATTGCGAGCACGTTTTCCTCAATTGGCTATCGTGGTTATTAGCGCCAATGAAGACCTGCATATTATTAATGAAGTAAAAGCGGCAGGAGCATTAGCTTATATTATTAAAAATACGCCATTTGAAAAGATTCAAACCATCATTTCTTCCGTATTAAATGGTCATAGCCATTTTCCTGATATGACAGGTCTTACAGATGCCCAAACTGTGAGTGAAAAAATAGCGCAATTAACCCCTCAACAGCTAAGAGTTTTAACCATGATAGCTAAAGGGGATTTAAACAAACAAATTGCTTATCAATTGAATGTCAAAGAGAGCACGATTAAAACGCATATTTCAGAGATATTTAAAAAACTTGGCATTATTAATCGCACACAAGCCGCGCTTTTTATCCAACCTTTAGAGTTAAATAATGAAATCTAAAATAAGCAGCCTTATTCGTGCTGCTTTTCTTGATGAGGGCTGAGTGTGATTAGGTGATTAAGTTGAGATCTTAAGGCCATGGCTTTAACTGGCTTTTTCAACAAGATTAATCCCGCGTGTGCAATTCTTTCTTCTACTTCTTGGGTATAGTCCGCAGTAATCACCATACAGGGAATGCGAATTTGCCAGAGTTTGGAGAGCTCCTGATAAGCGGCTAACCCTGTTTTATTGTGATCAAGGTGATAATCAATAATCAATACGTCTGGCACCTTTCCATTAAGCTTAAGAATTAACGATTCAGCGCTCTGAGCAGTTACAACCTGATAACCCCAATCACTGATTAAAGACTGCATACCTTGCATAATTTGTACTTCATTATCGATACAAGCAATTAAACTTGCTGTCTCTTGCTCTGACGTTAGGCTAGGGGTTGTGACATTGAGCTTCATGACCTGTTTTTTCGCCAATGGGATATCAATTGAAAAGACACTGCCTTTTCCAGGAACGGATTCTACCTTGATAGGGTGGTTTAATAGGCGACACAGTCTTTGTACAATTGAGAGCCCCAGCCCTAGGCCCTTCTCAAAGGAACTGTCTTTATTATCAAGACGATGAAACTCATCAAAAATATTGTCTAATTGCAGGGCATCTATTCCTATGCCTGTATCCCAAACTTGTATTCTTATATTGCCTTGGTAGCGTTTTATACCTAATAAAACTTTACCATTTGGGGTGTAACGAATCGCGTTGCTCAGCAAGTTTTGTAAGATACGGCGTAAGAGTCTGGGATCACTATGAATACTTAATTTACTTGTGATCCAATGCAGCTTTAACCCTTTTTCTTTGGCAATTAAGAAAAACTCAGATACTAGAGGAGCCATAATTTGCTCTAGTTCAAAATCACAAATATCTGGTTTTACTATGTCTGCATCTAACTTTGATATTTCGAGCAGTTCACTGAGTAAAAGCTCGGCATTATCAAGGGATCGCTCAAGACTAGAAGCTAGGATAATGAGTTCACCCGTTTCATGGTTTGTTTGCGTTTCTTGTTGTTTTGACAACCTATGAATAAGAGAAGAGGCAAATAAGCTGGCCGAATTAAGAGGTTGTACTAGGTCATGGCCCGCAGCCGCTAAAAAGTGGGTTTTGCTGTTATTCGCACGCTTTAACTCTTGGTTTAACTGAGAGAGTTTATTGGTTCTTTCCAATACCCTTTGCTCTAACTTCTCATTACTTTGTCTTAACATTGTCTCATGGTGTCTTTGGTAAGTGACATCGGTATAAGTGGTAATGATTTGTCCAGCTGGCATAGGGTTTGTTTCTATTTCAATAAATCGATTCTCTTGGTTTTCATGAACAGAAATATGATGTTTAGCTTGCTTATATAACGCTAATTTCTCAGTTACTAAGGCATCCACTACACCACAGCCATATCCCCCTTGTTTTGCAATATGGCTAATGATTTGCTGCGCCGCTGCACCCATGTACAGACAAGTATCTGGAAATTGATAGAGCTTTTTGAATTTATCATTCCAAGCAATCACCATATGCTCTTTGTCGAGAATACACACTCCTTGGCTAATACTTTGTAACGCAGAACTTAGTACAGAACGATTATGATGAAGTACTTCATAAGCTTCATCTAGCATGACGTTAAAGCTTTGGTAGCTATCTGCTTGGCCTTGTTGCAAACGTTCAATTAATAAGGTGGCAGCGGGAGCACCCAATACAGAGCTTAATAAGCGTTCCGATGCAATGAGAACGTCGGAAGTCGCGGGAGAAGAATCAATAAGGCGGCCAGTAATAGGGTTTGTATGGCTTTCGAGTAATGTATTGATTTTGTCTTTATTAATGAACCTTAACAATAGAGATTTTACATCTCCTAAAGACACCTCTTTACCTTGTTCTGATGGGGCTATCTTCTTGCTTTTGTCTTGTATTAGGTTGTCTAAACTTGCTTCATGTACAAACTTTCTCGCTTGGCTAATATCAGCAAAGCTTTCTTTGTAATAAAGAGAAGAGATGACATAAACCAAAGAATTAAGAAATAAACTCCATATGGTGCCGTGTACGATAGGATCTAGGCCTGCAATACCCAGTAAAGCATGTGGCTGTAAAAAACTGAGTTCAAATGGCCCATGCATCCAAGTTTTATCTAGCCAATAAGCTTGTACTAACAGAGGGATGACAAGGCAATAGAACCAAATACTGAAGCCAGCTAGCATACCTAAAATAGCACCTTGTTTATTACCTCCTCGCCAAATCAAACCAAGCAAAAGTGGTGGTGCAAATTGAGCTACCGCAACAAATGAGAGGAGGCCTATTTCGGATAAAACATTGAACTCAGTCAGTAGTCGATAATAGAAAAATGCGAATAAGAGCACTGCACCAATAGAGAAGCGTCTTAGTCGAATAACAAACTGTCCAAGGTCCTGAATTTGTTCTAAGGCAATGACTTTTGAACGAATAATTAAAGGTAATAAAATTTCGTTAGAAAGCATGGTAGATAAGGCGATAGAAGCGACGATCACCATACTGGTACCAGCGGATAAACCACCAATATAAGCAAGTAAGGCTAGGCCTTTGGCATCACTTGCCATAGGAATCCAGAGTGTCAGGTATTGCTGTTGAAAACCTGTGGTATCAAAGTTTAAAAAGCCGACTAGGCCAATGGGTAAGATAAATAGGTTGGTTAAAAATAGATAAAAGGGGAATAGCCAGCGGGCGGTTGTTAAGTCTTTTGGGCCTGTATATTCAACAACTGCAGCGTGGAATTGACGAGGTAAAGCAAAGATAGCAATTGCGCCAATCAGAGCATGTACCAAGTATGTCATAGGTTGATGATATTGAGTGAGATTAGCATTGAGTTGCTCATCAGACATGGCAGCATAATAAACATCAAATATCCCATCACGGATAAAAAAGATGGCGTAAATTCCAATACACATGAAAGCAAAAAGCTTAACTAAAGATTCAAAGCTAACCGCTAGCATAAGACCTTTATGGTGTTCACTCGCATCTAGGTTTCGGGTACCGAACAAAATACTAAAGATCGCCATTAAGAGTGCAATGCATATGGTTGGGTCTGTATACCAATGAAGCGCCTTATGGCTAGAGCCTGATATCAATTGGAAGGATTCAGACACCCCCTTAAGTTGCAGTGCAATATAAGGCACTATGCCAATTAAACTAAAAACGGAAACCATGACAGCAATGGTACGAGAGTGGCCATAACGGGTGGCGATAAAGTCGGCTATTGTGTGAGTGTTTTCTTTTTTGGCAATTAAGATAATGCGAGCCATTAGGCGCCAGCCTAGCAGCATAAGAATAATGGCGCCAAAGTAAGTCGGTGCC
Organism: Marinomonas sp. S3726; assembly: GCF_000967665.1. Classification (NCBI taxonomy): domain Bacteria; kingdom Pseudomonadati; phylum Pseudomonadota; class Gammaproteobacteria; order Oceanospirillales; family Oceanospirillaceae; genus Marinomonas; species Marinomonas sp. S3726. The sequence continues at coordinate 4,355 of NZ_JXYC01000011.1, forward strand.
ATTAACCAGCCATGGTTGATAGATTGCTGCACAGTGCCATAAAAGGCCCAAGAGGTACAAAATATGGCTAAAGTCAGGCTATAAACATAAGGTTGTAAGCGGTTTGATTGGTTTTTGTCGCCCTTAAGCGCAATTAAAAATAGCAAACCTATGTAGAGAATTGAACAAATAGAAATCCACCAAGCATTGATCATGAATCAAACCTGCTAACAATGAAATGTCTGCTCGCCTTTTGACGAGTTTTTTGATGAACAGATAGAAACGTCCCTAAGGCCGTTTTCATTAAACACATAACTGCTTCCTTTCAGCTTTATTAGCATTTGGCAGAAAAGCTGAAAGCAAATTAACTTGTTTGTTAACTCGCTTTCCTTGAACCTCATGTTCAAACTTTTGTGCTAGAGGCAATGTATTTTACCTCTCTATTGTTATTGTATTTTGTCGATTAAATAGTCTTTATATTCATTACGTAAGTCTATTTTCTTTAACTTACCTGTCCCTGTGTGGGGTAATGACTCAAGCTGCAAAATGGCATCGGGTAACCACCATTTAGCCACCTTTTGTTTTAATGTGGCAATCAAGGCTTCTTGCTCAAATACCTTGCCTGGTTTTATTGTTACCAAGAGGATTGGCCTTTCGTCCCATTTAGGATGAGTCACGCCTATTACACACGCTTCATTAATACTTGCGTACTCTAATGCGGCATCTTCCAGTTGAACTGAGCTTATCCATTCTCCACCAGACTTTATGACATCTTTCGCTCTATCGACTATGCGTAAATAACCTTCAGGATTGATAACTGCAATATCGCCTGTATTAAACCAGCCATCTTCAAAGTTCTCTTGGCCCTCACCCTTAAAGTACTCTTTTAGTACCCAAGGTCCTTTTACTTTTAAAATACCTTGCTGTATTCCATCGTGAGCGAGAGTTTGATTATCTTGGTCGAAAATTTCAATTTGCGTACCAAACATGGCTTTGCCAGCGGAAGATTGTAAGTGGTAACGGCTCTCAGGGTCTAGTTTTTGAATACTGGGGGAGTTAACTGAAGCACTCATCAAAGGGCTAGTTTCTGTCATGCCCCATAACCCCATCCAATAAACATCATATTTCTCGGCATAGGCTTTTACTAAATTTGTTGGTGAGGCCGCACCACCTACTCCCACCATTTTTAAACTAGGTATAGGACTGATGGGCTCAAGGTCAGTATCCTGCTTAAGGCTATCTAAATAGTTATGTAACCCCAGCCAGATAGTGGGAACGCCGAAACCTTTGTTAACCTGTTCTGAATCTATTAAATGATAAAGGGACTCACCATCTAATTTATCGCCACAAAAAACTAACTTGCTGCCAAAGAGAGGTGCAGAGTAGGGTATGCCCCATGCCACCACATGATACATGGGCACAGCTGGCATAATAATGTCCCACTCATTAAAGCTTAGAAATTGGCTAGAGCCGCTCATCATGGCATGCAAAATACTGGATTGATGGTCGTAAATGACACCTTTAGGATTACCTGTTGTTCCTGAGGTATAGCATAAACCACAGTTATCAGTGCCCTTGAGCTTAGGCCAATCAAAGTCACTCGTTTCTTTATCTAATAAGGCTTCATAGCAGTAAACTGGTGCTAGCTGAGTGCTTGGCATGTCTGATTCAAAGCAATTAATAATAAAGGCTTTGACCTTGGGAATACGAGATTGAATATTTTCTAAAAGAGGAATAAAGCAAGGATCGACAAAGATATACTCATCTTCTGCATGCTTAATTATGTACTCAAGCTGCTCTTCAAAGAGTCTAGGATTAAGTGTGTGGATCACAGCGCCAGAGCCACCAATAGCGTAATAAAGTTCAAAATGTCGATAATGGTTATTGGCTAAAGTGCCTATTCTATCACCCTTATTAAAACCAAGTTTGCTCAGGGCATTAGCAAGTTTTTTAATACGAGCATGGGCTTCAATATAAGAATATTCGTGCTTATGACCATCTGGCATCAGACTCACTATCCTTTGCTCGGGATAGCGCAAAATAGCATTCTCAATGATATCGCTGGTGAGTAATGGGGTGGGCATCATAGCGCTTTGATGGTCAGGCATAATCTATTCACTCTCTTATATTTATTGTTTGTGATCTTGCCAACAAGTTAACCTGTTTCTCTCTTTCCTCAATATCCTACTTTAGGTGGAGCGATGAATGATAAGCACCGCCACCTTTTCTCCTACTAATGATGGATAGTTTTCTTTTAGCGTTGGAATCATAGTGGCTGGGTACAAAATAGCCTAGTTAGCACATGATTAACTTGTGCTTGAGGCATAAAACAAGAATAAAAATACCGGAGCTAAATACTATGAAGAAGTATATTCGTACCATGGCGCTTGCCACAGGATTTACCTTAGCCGCCACCTCAGCAAGTGTATATGCAGCCGATAAGGTGAGACCTGTTTTATTGAAAACGCCGATAGCGTTTGGGTCACACTTACCAGCACTAGGGACACCGATTAAATGGGTAGAAGAGCAATTGCCTCTCATCTCAGCTGGCAGTGTACGAATGAAAATTTATGAGCCTGGTAAACTTGTTGCGCCACTGGAAATTTTAGATGCAGTCTCTAGTGGCAAAATCAATTCAGGTTATGCAACCGCTGGTTATTGGGCTGGTAAAATGCCAGCAGCGAGTCTCTTCTCTGCGATTCCATTTGGGCCAGAAGCGCCAGAATTTATGGCTTGGCTCTACTATGGAAACGGTCTAAATCTTTATCAAAAAATGTATGATGACGCAGGTTACAACGTCCATGTTGAGCCTTGTGCCCTTATTTCACCAGAAACCTCTGGCTGGTTTAAAGAAGAAATTAATGATGTATCTGATCTTCAAGGGCTGAATATGCGCTTCTTTGGATTGGGTGGTGAAGTGATGCAAAAACTGGGTGTATCTACCTCGTTAATTGCCGGCGGTGAAATCTTTGGTGCTTTAGAAAAAGGCGCCATTGATGCCACTGAGTTTTCTCAACCTGCCATCGACCAACTCCTTGGTTTCTATAAAATTGCAAAACATAACTACTTCCCAGGTTGGCATCAACAAGCCACTTTATTTGAGCTACTCATCAATAATAAAACTTGGAATAAGATGACTGAAAGTCAGCAAGCTCAGGTGTCAGCTACTTGTAAAGCCTCCATCACTAACTCTATTGCTGAGTCTGAATTTATTCAGTTTGAAGCCATGATCAAAAACCAAAATGAGCGTGGTGTCGAAATACACACTTGGTCTGATGACATGTTAAAGAGCTTTAATCAGGCTTGGGATGAAGTGGTTGTCGAGCAATCTCAAGATGCCACCTTTGATACTGTCTACAAAGACCTTTCTCAATTCCGCGAGAACTATGCGGTATGGGCACAAAGGGCATTTATCCCTAGAAATTAGGGAGCCTGTGATTAAGTAACCTCTCCATTTGCGCCACTTTCTCCTTCTTTATGCTGGTCGCATAGAAGTTAAAGTGGCTTTTTTTTATCTGCATAAGGAGCGTTTTTAATGAATCAAAATGTTAAAGCCCTTGTTGTTGCTGATCATATTGATAATTGGATATTAACGTTAGGCAAGTGGATCTCAACTTGTTACGCGGTTTTAATCCTAACCATTATCCTTCAAGTCGTTCTTAGAAAAGGCTTTCATGCTGGTCTGATTTCTTTAGAAGAGTTGCAATGGTATCTATATGGTACTGGGGTTATGTTTGGTATGTCATATGCCCAAGCAAAAGACTCTCATGTTCGTGTTGACCTTTTTTATAATAACTTTGGTGCGAGAACGCGCCACTTGATTGAGATGACTGGTATCTTAATCCTCTTGCTTCCCTTCTTAAGTCTCATTTTTTATCACAGTTTAGATTTTGTTTACGACTCTTATCGAACTATGGAAAGTTCAGCCGCACCGGCAGGTTTACCTTACCGTTGGGTCATAAAAGCCGTTATTCCCCTGAGTATTGGTTTACTGGTTATCGCTGTTGTTAACCGCTTTTATCGTGAACTCATTTTATTAATAAGAGGGGAGTAAGCAGATGCCAGTTAATGAAATTTTAATCTTATTAATGTTTGCAAGCTTCATTGCTCTGTTAATGACAGGTTTCCCTGTTGCATGGGTTCTAGGTGGTGTGGGGGTGCTATTTGCTGTTGCAGGTTACTACTCAGATCTATATCTAGACACCTTTACCGGCATTGATTTTTTAACCTTAGGCCTAGTCGTAAACCGGATTTTCAAAATCATGGATAACTGGATTTTGGTGGCCTTACCCATGTTTATTTTTATGGGCAATATGCTGGATAAATCGGGCGCCGCTGAAAACTTGATGAAATCTTTTCAAGAGTTATTTGGCCGAGTACGAGGTGGTCTTGCCATTACCGTCATCTTAATAGGCATTATCTTGGCGGCATCGACAGGTATTATCGGCGCGTCGGTTGTATTGTTGGCGGTTATCTCTTTGCCTGCTATGCGCAAACAAGGCTATTCAGATCAAGTTGCTCTAGGCACTATCGCCAGTTCAGGTACTTTAGGTATTTTGATACCTCCCAGTATCATGTTAGTGATTATGGCGGATCAAATCGGGCTTTCGGTAGGTGATCTATTTATGGGGGCTGTTTTTCCGGGTCTTTTACTTGGAGCGCTATACATAAGCTATATTCTGATAAGTGGATACTTTAACCCTAAAGCATTTCCATTACCGAAAGAGACCGAGCCTGTTACCTTAGCCATTTGGATTAAGGTGATTAAAGCAACCTTGCCTACCATGATGCTGGTGTTACTAGTCTTAGGTAGCATATTTGCAGGCTTTGCCACACCGACAGAAGCATCTGGTGTCGGTGCCGCAGCAGCGACCTTACTGGCTTTTATTAATAAGCGTTTGTCTTGGTCTGTGTTTAAAGAATGTCTACATAACACCTTTAATGTCAGTGGTTATATTTTTGCTATTTTCATTGGGGCATCCTTATTTGCCTTGGTATTAAGAGAGCTTGGTGGGGATGAATTTATTGAGTCCTTTCTAACTTCTTTACCTTTTGGTCCTTACGGCATCGTCCTATTTATTTTGGCAATCATATTTCTACTTGGTTTCATTCTTGATTGGATCGAAATTACCCTGATCGTACTACCTTTGATTGCGCCAGTGATCAGTGCGTTAGATATTGCCATTGAGGGTTATGGTGTATTGGATAATCCAGAACTTGTTTGGTTTGTTATGCTGGTGGCTGTGACCTTACAGACCTCCTTTTTAACACCACCTGTTGGGTTTGCTTTATTTTATTTGAAAGGGGTTTGCCCAGCCGATATTAAACTTTCAACCATCTATAAAGGGGTCTTTCCTTTTATTGTGTTGCAGTTGATAGGTCTGGCTATCATTCTCTTGTTCCCAGCTTTAGTTAACTGGTTTCCAGCCACGGTTTATCGTTAAAGCTGATTCGGTTTAGCTAAGTCGAGAGATAAAAAAGGCCGTTACTTATATGAGTAACGGCCTTTGTCTTTATTCGCTTTTAAATTAACTCTGATAACAACTTTGGTATGAGATTAGATACGAGTACCGCCATCCACTTCAATAACTCGGCCACTGATAAAGTCGTTTTCAAAAATAAAGGATACAGCTTGAGCAATCTCTTGCGGCGTACCCATACGCTTAAGCGGAGACATTTGCGCGGCCATATCATAGGCTTTTTGTGGCATTTGCGCTGTCATTTCTGTTTCGATAAAGCCAGGTGCAATAGCGCCAGTGCGAATATCAAACTTGGCTAACTCTTGTGCCCAGGCGGTTGTCATAGCAACAACACCTGCTTTGGCCGCACTGTAATTGGTTTGCCCAAAGTTACCCGCGCGACTAATACTAGAAATATTAACGATAACGCCGCCTTGTCCTGATTTGACCATATGAGAGGCGGCTTCTCGTCCACATAAAAAGACACCACTTAAGTTCACATCTATCACAGACTGGAATTGATCAAGTGACATCTTATTCATTTCGCCGTCTTTGTATTTGATTAACAATCCATCCTTGAGAATCCCCGCATTATTGACCAGACCATCAATGCGTGAAAAGTCATTTTTTATTTGCTCAAAAACCTGTTCTACTTCTGATTCATTCGCCACATTACAGACATATCCTTTTGAATCTGTAATGGTGGAAGAGGCATGATTTACTGATTCGAAATCCATATCGACAAGGGCAATCTTGGCGCCTTTATCAGCTAGGTATTCAGCCATAGCCAAGCCCAAACCTCGGGCAGCACCAGTAATAACAATCACTTTATTATTAATATCCAAATGATTTCTCCTATTGATAGATTAAAGAGTAAGGCAGTGGTTATTGTTTTTACCTTATCCAGTGTTGTTCAAAAAGTAAGCAGACAAGCTTATGTTAGCCAGTTCATATGATTAACAAAATAGTCCATAAGTAGGGCTTAGGGCGAATGTTTTCGTTTTTATTTTAGGGTTTAAGGTAACTGACTGTTCTACAATCATTTGCTCTCACTTTATTTTACTAAAAGAGGTTAAAGTTATTTTACTAAAAGAGGTTAAAGCAAATTCATTGTTTGTTCTTATCTTTGGACGACATAATGCGAAACTGAGCTTGAGAGGAGCTACTTGATCTTAACAAATCTTCAAAATCATCTTTTGGCATAGGAGTGGCGAACAAATAACCTTGGCCATAATCACAACCAATTTTCATTAATAAGCGTCTTTGCTCTTCCGTTTCTATGCCTTCTGCAATCACAGATAAGCCAAGTTTATGGGCCATGATGATAATCGCTTCACACAGCTCCAGTTGTTGCGAGTGCATACTTAGATGGCTGATGAAGGTTTGATCTATCTTAATAAAATCAATATCAAACTTATTGAGGTGGGATAAAGATGAGTAGCCCGTACCAAAATCATCCAAAGCCACCTGAATTCCATGATGACCAAACTGCATTAGCTTCTCTTCGATATGACTATTTTCTTTCATTATCATGCTTTCAGTAATTTCTATGATGATGGCATGAGGGTCTAGCTCGAGTGATTGAAGATGGTCAAACCAAGAATCCATCGTGCTGGTTTTATATTGATACTGAGCAGGAGAAGTATTCACACTCATGATCAGGTCTGGGTTTATCTCACTACGCCATTGCTTTAATTGCTTACTGGCTGTTTTAAATACCCAGTCACCAATGTCGATAATATGGCTGGTTTCCTCTGCGATCTTGATGAACTCTAAAGGCATAGTGAGCCCATGCACGGGATGGTTCCAGCGAATCAAAGCTTCAGCTTTTTTAATTTCTCCAGTATTAAGTACCACGATGGGTTGGTAGTGAAGTTCGAATTGTTGCTCTTCTAAAGAGGACCTCAAATCACTGATTACCTGCATGCGGTAAAGAATATCTTGGTGTAATTTTTGAGTGAAAAACTGGTATTGATTACGCCCATGGTCCTTGGCAGAAAACATGGCTTCATCAGCGTACCTTAAAAGAGAGTCACTGTTTTTTGCGTGTTTTGGATAAAGGCTTATTCCTATACTGGCCGAGATATAGAGCTTGTCTTTATCAAAACAATAGGGCGCGCTAAGCTTGTCTAAAATAGTTTGAGAAAGCGACTCCAAATAGGCTTTATCCTCAAATTGATCAATAATGATGGTAAATTCATCCCCGCCTAAACGGTAAATATTACGCTTTTTACTAATCACTTGAGAGAGCCTATTGGCCACCTCAATCAGTAGATTATCTCCTACATCATGGCCATGAAAATCATTTATGGCTTTAAAGTCATCCAGATCTAAATATAAGAGAGCGACTCTTGTGTGTTTAGCTTCTGCTTTCTCCAAGGCCTTTTGTATCCTGCCTTTAAAGTTACGACGGTTCGAAAGGTTGGTTAAAGGGTCTAAATAAGCTTGTTTCCAGATGATTTCCTTCGCTTCTTGGCTCTCTAGTAACGCATGATCGAGGCGACGGTTAATACTGAGTACATAAATCAGGCCAGCCGCTATCAAGACAAGTATACCTGCCGCTATAGCAAGTGCCTGATAGAAGAAGGCGAGCCCAACACTGGGAGCTGGATCGTATAAAAATTTATCTAGATCAAAGCCTTTACTTAGCATGCCTAAATTCTGATAAATGTTAACAATGTGCTGCCATCTGTCGTGACTAAAATAGCCCATCTCAACCAAGGTTGGCTGCACAAGGTCTTCCATTGTTTCAGCTTGATAACTTAAAAACTCATAGGTATAGCTGGTGGGGTAATCTCTTAAGATGGTCTGAATAATCTCTTCCTTATTATCCATGGCATATTGCCAACCCTTAAGGCTCGCCTCTCTAAAGGCTTTTACTCTTTCAGGGTGATCCCTTATTTCTTTTTCTGAGGTAAATAGATTATCTCCATAAAAGTCGATACCAAGCGATCTGGGGTTAAAGGTTTTGTAGTAGAGGTTTTGTTTTTCCAAAAAGAAAGGTTCATCAATGCTGTAACCTGAAATCACATCTACCTTGCCATTTACTAAGTCTTGCGGGTCGTAGCTGTGTTTAAGCAAGGTCATTTTATTAATATCAATATTGGCCTGCTTTAAAAAGGCGGCGATCTCAGCTGTTTTAGTTTCCAGCATGGCTGTTTGGTCTTGAATACTATGGATGCCTTTAGTCATATCCTTTTCTAGGGTGAGTAGCACGACAGAGGAGTGCTGATAAACTATAGCCAGCATGACCACAGGTTTGCCCGAATCGCGGGCTTGAAGAAGTGAGTTACTACTTACTCCAAACTGGGCGAAACCATTTACGACAGGTGAAATGATATCCTGTCCAGGTACAGCAGGAATAATATTGACGTCTAAGCCTTTTTCTTCATAAAAGCCTTTTTCCTTGGCTGCATAATAACCTGCAAATTGAAATGCGTGTTTCCATTTAAGCTGTAGGGTCACTTTCTCTAAAGCAAAAGCACTTGGTATATTTATCAAAGTGAAACTAATCAAAATAAAGAGTGCTTTTGTGACGCTGTTTTTCAAGGGACTATCCTTTTTTCAGAGACCGTTCGACCTAAAAATTAACGGGTCGTTTTTTGATCGCATAGAAAAGTATAATCCCTAATTTCAAAAAGTGAGGCGTTTTCAATAATTAGTTTTGCTTAAAGCTTTTCGCTCACATCGATTAATTTTTGTGTTCCTTGATAAAGATTTAGCATAAAAACAGCGGCGAGTAGCATGACTAGACTCATGATACTAAAGCCAAGTTGGGTGGCATCATAATGGCTGAGAAGGGCAATCAGCATATAACTCATACTTTGAATAAAGGTACTAAACATATGCAATCCACCTTCAATGCGGCCTCTCTCGTTTAGGTCGATTTCGTGATGCATTTTATTCATACGGCTAATGCGATTTACCGAATTAAATAGGCCAAATAAAAGTGCAAAGCCAACAATAATCCAGCTTGCACTAAATAAGGATGAGGCAAAGAGGGCTAAAGCAATGAGAGAGACACAGGCTATCATTAGCTTCTCAGGTAAATGCTTGATGAGTAGTTGGCGAATAATTAGCCCTGAGATAAGTGCTCCTATACCAAAGCTTAGCTTCCATGCGGCAAACCAATTGGCGCTATAACCTTGCTCGTAAAAATAAATAGGAACCAGCTTCACTAAAAATGTGAGTACGGGATAAGAGAGACATGAAAGGGCTAGAAAAACCATTAGTTGCTTTTGTTTTAAAAAAATCTCCTTTATTTCAATGACCTGCTTTAAAAAGCTAGCTTCATGTTGAAGACGTAATTTTCTTTGATAGGGTATAACGCCATAGCTAATAGCGCCAATAAAAGAAGCGATAAAAGCAATGGCTGCAAACTCCTGCATACCCCATTGTGCTAGTAATACTATGCCAGTAGCACCCGCACCAAGGGTGGTTATCTGCATGATAATTTCTTGGTAACTGGTAATTTTTGGGTACTCATCGGCTGAAAAATTTTCTTGTACAAAGGCGTTATTTGTTTTCCAAGCTAAATCACTTGAACACCAAAAAACCAGCTGAGCAAAGATCAGAGTGGTGAGGTTACCGACTTGATAAAAGAAAGCAGCCAAAACAATAAATGCGGTCAGAGCCTGAATAACTTGCGTGATAAATAGAATGGCCTTGCGAGAGTGTCTATCGATTAAAGTGGATAAGAGAGGGCTTAAGCTAAACGAGGCTAAGGTACAGGCTAAGGTGCTCAGCGCCACTATACTGCCACTTTGTGTTTCTTCTAGCATGATCCAAGGTAAAGCCAGCATAAACATGCCAGAAGAAATACCATCAAAAAATCGTCCTGATAAAAAGCTAACATACTTGAATGGCATAGGGCGTCCCTCGAATTGATAAAAGTGTGCCAAGCATAAAAGCTCAAGTTAACTTGAGGTAAAGAGGTGAGGGCCAAATTTTTGATTAAGTTTTTCTATTAGCTTGATAGCTAGCTTTAATAAGGTAGGAAACGTTATTAGATTAGTGCTTGTACTTGAATCAAAGCAAGGCAAAAAAATGAGTATCAAGCTGGGCTTGATACTCCAAAGTCACTCTCTTTTACAGGATTTTGAAAGCTAATTAGCTCGTTTTCTGGAGGGAACGAAAGCTAGCTTGGCTTTTATCAAGAAAGGCTTGCATAGCCACCTCTCTGTCATTACCTGCAAAGGTAAGAGCGAAGGACTGACTCTCTAATTTCAGTGCCTGATCAAGGGGGATGTTTTCCCCTTGATGCATAAGTTGCTTTATTGCTGCCAAAGCATAAGGGCTTTTATGAGTTAAACCTTTAGCGAGTTCAAGTCCTGCCTCGTTTAAGCTATCAGCAGGATAAACATGGTTCACAAGGCCTAGTTTTAATGCCTCATCACTCTTGATGTTGCGACCTGTCATTACCAGTTCTAAGGCGAGGCTTAGACCAAGCCTTCTGGTTAGTCTCTGGCTGCCACCAAAACCAGGCAAGATAGCAAGGTTAACTTCAGGCTGAGCGAAACAGGCTTTGTCTGACGCTAAAATGAAGTCGCAGCTGAGGGCGAGTTCACAACCACCTCCTAAGGCATAACCCTTTACCAAGGCAATAACAGGTACTTTAAGTTGACTAAAACGACTAAAGGTTTGATTACCATAGGCAGAAAAATCTTCTGCTTCCTGGGCGCTTAATTGCTTCATATAAGCAATATCTGCCCCGGCAACAAAGGCTTTTTCACCCGCTCCAGTGACAAGAAGTACACGTACATCAGAGTTTCTTTCTATTAGATCTAAGCAAGCATTTAATTCTTCAAGACATTGCAGGTTGAGTGCATTTAAAACCTTAGGTCTATTAATACAGATCTGATAAACGCCAGTTTCAAGGCATGCTAGGCGAATATTTTCAAACGTGTCAGCCAAGGCATTTATAGTGTTAGTGTGATCAAACTCTTTATTAGCTAGAGGTGTTTGCATAGGTTAGGCCTGCACTTTTTTATCTAGGTAAGAGTAAAAACCTTGGCCTGATTTACGGCCAAGTTGACCTGCATTCACCATCTTCACAAGCAGTGGACAAGGGCGATATTTGCTGTCTTTAAAGCCGTCGTACAAGACTTCCATAATGCTCAAACAAGTGTCTAAACCGATAAGGTCAGCCAGTGCTAAAGGGCCCATTTTATGGCTCATGCCAAGCTGGCTAATGGTGTCTATTTCATTGGCGCTGGCGACCCCTTCATAAAGACAAAAGATGGCTTCATTTATCATGGGGATCAAAATACGGTTAGCAGCGAAACCTGGAATATCTTCAACTCTTACTGGGGTTTTCTCTAACTTTTCCATTAGGGCAAAACAAAGATTGAAAATATCAGGCTGAGTTTGCAATGCTGGAATCACCTCAACGAGTTTCATCTGAGGTACAGGGTTCATAAAGTGCAAACCAATAACACGCTCTGGCCTATGGGTCGCACTGGCTAACTTGCTAATGGAGATTGAAGAGGTATTTGAGGCAAGAATACAGGTATCTTTACAGATTCCATCAAGTTGTTTTAATAAATCAGATTTGATCTTTTCATTCTCAATAATGGCTTCTATTACTAGATCTGAATTTGCAAGGGCTGATAAATCTTGATGACACTCGATACGTGTTAGGGTTTCGTCTTTTTGATCTTGAGATATTTTCTCTTTATTCACCAGAAAATCTAGGTTCTTGTTGATAGTGAAAAGGGCGGTTTCTAATGCTGCTGCATTTAAGTCACATAGTTTAACCTTGTAGCCAGCTTGAGCAATCACTTGGGCAATGCCATTACCCATTTGTCCTGCACCTATGACGCCAACCTCTATGATCTGCATTTATACCTCCAATAGATAAAAATTATTTTCTAATTATTTTTGCTGAGTGTGGTCATCTTCAGGGTGGGAGTAAATTGAAAATAATTTTCTGAATGGTCTAAAAAACTAACCAGTTTATTTTTTTCTTTAATTCGTCTAGTTTTAGCTTAATTTAAAATCTTTTTAGGCATGTGAATTAAGTATGAATAGAAAATTACCTTCACTTAAATCCCTACGTGTTTTCGAGTCCGTGGCTCGAAACAAAAGCTTTCGTAAAGCAGCGGATGAACTTTGTGTGACACACTCTGCTGTCAGCCATCAAATTAAGCAACTAGAGCAGGAGTTGGATGTCTTCTTATTCCAACGAAATGGACGCACTATTAGCCTGACTAAACAGGGTGAGTTTTTATACCCAGTGATTAACGATAGCTTTGATAATATTGCAGAGGCTGTTGCCAGTCTTAAGTCCGCTAACAAGACAAAAACCCTCACCATTCAGACCTATGTCACTTTTGGCACTGTGTGGCTTATCCCTAAGCTCAATGACTTCCAAGCGAAGTATCCTGATATCAGAGTGCGGATATCCATCTCATTTGTGGATGTGGACTTTGATAAAGATGATGTCGATGTAGGCATCATAATGGGTGATAAATCATGGTCCCATCTAGATTACACCTATTTGTTTGATATGGAGATCTTCCCTGTTTGTTCTCCTAAACTCGTCGCCGAAGGAAAATTAAAAAAACCAGAAGACCTTGCTAAGTTAGATTTAATTACCGTTGAGCTAGCACCAGATGATTGGCCAACCTGGTTAGATAAAGCGGGTGTTGATCCTCATATTATCGACTCAGGGCCTGTGGTTGATAACTATTTGCAAGCCTTAGAAATGATTTATGAAGGTAAGTCTGTGGTCATGGCGAGGGAGTCTTTTGCCAAGCGAGATTTAGAAACAGGACGAATTATTAGGCCTTTTGATTTCTCTGTTATGGAGGTTGGGAGCTGGTATAGCGTGCATCCTAAGCAGCAAAACCCTAAGCCTGAAATACAGCTTTTTAACGATTGGTTAGCTCAAAAAATACGTGAAGACTCAAGTTTCATTGTCAAAAAATAAAAAATTAAGAGGCTAAAATCAGAATTTAGCCTCTTATTTATCATCACTTCCATACCTTTTTACCTGTCTTTTATCTCACTCTTTGCTCTTCTTTAACCCTTGTTTTAGCGCCTTTATTTTCTGAAAAGAGGTGTTTTAGATATCTTTATATTTCTTTTTAATGGTTAGTTTTTTTAACCTTTTTTCATATTTTAATCAATTTACACTGGCTCAAGCATGAGCGCAGAATCGGGGCATAAAAAGAAGCATACTCAAATCATCTTGAGCAAATGCGTAAAGTTAACCAGCTTAGGAAATCACTATGTCCCAATCAGTGAGCTGTCAAAAAATTGGAAGAGTGTTAGAAATAACCCTCAACCGCCCTCCGGTAAATGCCATCAATCTTGCTACAAGCACAGACCTTTATCAGGCATTTAAACGCCTACAAGAAGATGATGATTTATATGTCGGCATTATCACCAATGCCGATTGTCGCTACTTCAGTGCCGGTTGGGACTTAAAGGAATTCGCCGATAAAGGCGATGAGTTAATGGAATCGGCAGATTACGATTTAGGCCCAGGTGGATTAGGTGGTATGAGTGAATTCTGGGGGCTAAAGAAGCCTGTCATCGCGGCAGTCACAGGCAGTGCTATAGGCGGTGGCTTTGAAATGCTACTGAGTGCTGATGTCATTATCGCCGCAAAAGAGGTTGAGTTTTGGTTGCCAGAGGCCAAATTAGGCTTCTTACCTGATGGCGGTGGTATTCAGCAATTACCTAAGCGCCTACCTTACAACCTTGCTTCTGAATTAATTCTAACAGGCCGCAAACTGGGCATGGAAGAAGCGAAACATCATGGTCTAGTTTCCCAAGTGTTAGAGGCGGATCAAGTGCTTGCAAAAGCGCATGAAATGGCGGCACAAATCGCCGAAGCCGCACCACTACCGTTACAAGCCATGAAAGAAATTATGGCCTTATCTGTATCTCTTTCTGTTGAAGAAACCTTTGTGCAGACACGAAAAGCATGGAAAAAGGAAAGTGATCTGCCTCTTTTCGAAAAAATGCTGCACTCAGAAGACTACCTCGAAGGCTCCCGTGCTTTCTCAGAAAAACGCCCACCTGAATATAAAGGACGCTAACTTATGACACTTTCAAATACACATTACCTAGATCGACTACTAAAGCCTCAAACCATTGCCCTTGTTGGTGTTTCTCCAAGGGAAGGTACGGTAGGCCATGACATGTTAAAGGTACTGCTAAGTGGCGGTTATAAAGGGCAGGTTTTTCTTGTTAACCCAAGATACGATGAGATAGAAGGGCACAAATGTTTCGCAAGCTTATCTGATATCCCAGTAGCGATTGATATGGCTGTGTTAAGTGTGGCGAGTCATAGAATGGAACCGCTTTTTGATGAAGCCATCAGTTTGAATATCGGCGGGGTGACAATCTTCGATTATTGCAAACTTGAAGAAGAAGCCAGCCCAACCCTATTGGAACGACTTTCTTATAAAGCTAAACAAGCCAATATGCCGATTTGCGGTGGTAACTGCATGGGGTATTACAATTTTGATAACGAAGCCTATATTAGCTTTCAATCACCAGGTGAGCGAAAAGCGGGCCACATATCTTTGATTGCACATTCGGGTTCTATTTTTGTTTTACCAACATCAAACGATAGGCGTTTCCGCTTTAACCTTGTGGTATCTGCAGGGCAAGAAATTGCGACCTCTCTTGATGAATATATGGACTTCGCCCTAGAGCAAGAAAGTACCCGTGTTCTTGCCATCTTTATGGAAGCCATTCGTAACCCTGAAAACTTCGTCAAAGTATTAGAGAAAGCCAAACGTAAAGGCATTCCTGTTGTGGTAACGAAAGTTGGCCGTACTGAAGTTAGTGCGCAACTAGCGGCGACTCACTCAGGTGCCATTGCTGGCAATAATACCGCCTATGATGCCTTGTTTAAGAAATACGGTGTCATAGCCACGGACTCACTTGATGACCTTATGACCTGTGCTCAGATTCTTTCTCAAGGAGGCAATTTAGGGGTTGGTGATCTTGGCTATATTGGGGATTCAGGCGGTTTGCGTGAGTTATTTGTTGATACAGCAGAAGAGCATAATTTGACCTTTGCCAACTTGACTGACGATACCATGAATAAGCTCAAACAAAGGTTGCCTCTAGGTTTAGAGGCGGTTAATCCATTGGATGCAGCAGGGCCTTTCACACCAGATTATGCGGAAGTTTTCCGTGATAGTGTGCGTTACATTATGGAAGATCCAAATGTGGCTGTGGGTGTTTTTGAATTTGAAGCCCGTGATGAATTCATCTATATGCCAGAATTTATCGAAATCGCAAAAGAAGTAAAACAGTATTCAAACAAACCCTTCATTGTATTGAATACCTTCTCATTAGCGCTAAATGCTGGCATTGCTGAAGACCTGATGGATCATGATATTCCATTAGTAAATGGTGTCGAGAATGCGGTTAAGGCGATTGCAAACCTATTCGCGAATCGTGACCAACAAGCCAAAACACATGCCACTGTCGAGAACATCAGCAACCCAGCTCGCAAAGATAAATGGCATACCCGATTAGCAAATGGCTTACCTATGAGTGAGACCGACAGCTTAAACCTATTAGCGGATTACGGTATTGGTATTGCGAATCCACAAGAAGCGCACACCCAAGAAGACACTCTAAAAGCCGTTGAAAAGATGACTTTCCCTGTGGTGCTTAAAACCGCCGAGCCACATATTCACCATAAGTCAGATGTAGGTGGGGTAAAGCTTAACCTGAATTCTGTGACTGAAGTGAGTGAAGCCTATGATGATCTTGCGAATCGTTTGGGTTACCGAGTGACGATTGAACCTATGGTGGGTCAAGGTACAGAGCTTGCCTTTGGTATGGTAAACGACCCACAGTTTGGCCCTATGGTAATGGTCGGTAGTGGCGGCATTTATATCGAAGTCTTGAAAGATAGGGTTTTCTCTTTAGCACCATTTGATGAAGTAGAAGCCATGACAATGATAGACAGCTTAAGAACTCGTCCTTTGTTAGCTGGTGTTCGAGGCGCGAAAGCAGCAGACCTTAATCAACTTGCCCAGCAACTGGCTAACTTCTCTCATTTAGCGGCTGATTTGGCTGATGTGATTAACGAAATCGACGTTAACCCCATCATAGTCAATGACAAGGGCAGCATTGCTGTAGACGCTCTTGTTATTGCTAAAGACACAGGTGCTGAGCTTAGCGCCGCTTAAAACTCACGTCATTCATTAATCAATTTAATAAGTTATCACTGATCACCCTAGGTTTTCAGGCGGATCAACTCTTGCCAGAAACCTCTGATGTGAGTGATTAAACGAGCAGTTTAAAGCGGATTTTTATTGCACTAAGGAGAGTGCACTGCTTACCACTAACATAATAAAAACAAGGTATCTGTATGAAAAATCAATCAAACGAGGTTGTCATAGACACAGCCCAAGATGGCTTTTATAAAGGGTTTAACCATGCGGTTACCCTTTCGTCTAAGATGTTAATCATGGTGCTAGTGCTTTGGGCCTTGGTCTTTCCTGATCAAGCAAAAGCGGTACTGTCAAAAGTGAATGCTTTGGTTTTAGGGAACTTCGGTACCTATTATATTTATGTCATGGCATTTTTTGCCTTGACCGCCATTGCTTTGGCTATGATCCCTAAAGTGGGGAATATCGTTCTAGGTGGCGCTGAGTCAAAGCCAGAGTTCTCCCGCTTCTCTTGGGTCTCTATGATGTTTGGTGCCAGTATTGGTGTGGGCATGTTGACCTATTCAACCGGCGAACCAATTTATCACTTCGCCAATAACCCAGATATCATTCAAGGTTTGGTACCCGCCAAACAAAGTGAAACCCTAGAATCTGTTTATCGCTACAGCTTTTTACACTGGGGCTTTTCCGCTTGGGGAATATACGCACTAGTGGGCCTAGCGTTAGCCTATTTTGGCTTTAATAAGGGCTTACCGCTTACCATTCGTTCTGTATTAACGCCTTTATTTGGTAATAAGCTAAATGGCACATTTGGGCATCTAGTCGATATTACCGCGGTCTTAGCCACCATTTTAGGGATCGCCGTAACCATAGGTTATGGTGTGAGCCAATTTGCTTCAGGTGTTTACAATATTACAGGTGCTGATTGGATTATGGTGGATGGCGCTCCCACCATGACTGCCATGATAGTGGCGCTAGTCTTTGTGATGGCGCTTTCAACCTTGTCTGCCGTAAGTGGTGTAGGTAAAGGCGTAAAATGGCTAAGTAATGTCAACATGTCTTTATCTGGTGTTCTATTAGTCTTTTTCTTAATTTTTGGCTCAACCTTTTTAGCTATCGAATTACTCGCAACAGGCACATTTGATTATCTAATTAACTTTGTTTCTATGGCGGTTAACGTTGAAGAAAAAGGCACAGCTTTAGGCGATTGGCAGTCAGGTTGGACTATCTTCTATTGGGCTTGGTGGATTGCCTATGCACCTGCTGTAGGGATCTTCTTTGCTCGTATTTCTAAAGGTCGTAGCATCAGAGAGTTTGTCTTAAGTGCCACTTTGATACCTTCATTTGTTTGCTTTATCTGGTTTACCTTTGTTGGTGGTACCGCTTTAGATCTTGAGCTTTCAGGCCTTGCCGAAGGTAAGATTCTAGGGGCGAACATCTCAGCGCAAATCTATGAGACTTTGAATGTCTTGATGTCTGATACAGGGGCGAAATTGATGTCAGCAGTAATCGTAGTATTGCTAATGACTTTCTTGGTGACGTCGGCTGACTCAGCTATTTTGGTGGTAAACACCATTAATGCGGGTGGTAGCACAGCACAAACACCACGTTCTCATATTATCGTTTGGGGTGTTTTCTTAACGGCTCTGATTGGCGCTCTGTTAATTGCAGGTGGTCTAGGAGTGATCAAAACTGCCATGATTATCGGTGCTCTACCTTTTTCTGTGATCATGGTATTAATGACAATCTCCTTGATTAAAGCTTTGTTAAGTCACAAAGGTGAAGCGCAAGATACAGATGAAAATCTGGTAAAATCTGCTTAAATGATCGCTTTTAGAGTATTTACTTAATAAAGCTGATTAAAGGTTAAAGCAGGCACCTGTTTCCTATCCTGGGCAGGTGCTTTGCTTTTTAAGTAAACATAAAAAGGAAACTTTATGGCATTAAGTGTCGGAGAAGTGGCAAAACGTGCTGATGTAAAAGTATCGACCTTGCACTTTTATGAAGAGAAAGGCCTGATTCAAAGCTGGCGTAATGCGGGTAATCAAAGGCGCTATGATAGAAATGTTTTACGCCGCATTGCTGTGATTAAAACCGCGCAAATGCTGGGTATGAGCTTATCTGAAATTAAAGAAGCCATGGATCATTTACCTTCTGATCATGCCCCAAGTAAAGCCGAATGGCAGGAAATGGCAAATGCTTGGCAAGAAGCGCTAGATACTAAGATTGCTAAGTTACAAGCCTTAAGGAATGAGCTAGATACCTGTATTGGTTGTGGTTGCCTTTCTATGACACAGTGTAAATTGCGTAACCCAGATGACAAACTGGGAGAAGAAGCCAGTGGCCCCGTATTATGGGAGCAATCAGAGGCTCATCATGATAAGCGAGAGGTCTTCGTCATTCAGCCTACTTGAGGCACTTTATTAAAAAGGTGTAACGCAAAGCTTGATTTTAAGTAGTGCGCTATGTATATTGCATAACAAGCTTGATAAATAAGCTGATTTTAGAAAATAATTTAAAGTTAATGAGAGAGCTTAAGTGTCAGATAAAACTTCAATAAAAACGTCCGCCCCTGAGCTTGATGATTTATTGTGCTTCTCACTTTATTCAACCTCATTAGCAATGAACAAGTTATACCGAAAGCTGCTTAAGCCATTAGACATAACTTACTCTCAGTATTTGGTCCTAGTGACCTTATGGGAGCAAGATGAGCAGGCGGTAAATGCCATTGGCGAGCGCTTGTATTTAGATTCTGCCACACTGACTCCCTTATTAAAGCGAATGGAAGCCAGTGATTTAGTAACAAGAAAGCGTGCCTTGCAAGATGAGCGAAGTGTCATTGTTTCTCTAACGCAAAATGCAAAAGAGATGGAAGCCAAGGTAGCTAGTATTATGGAAAAGGCCAAGTGTGCCGCTAATATGGATATGACAGAGTTTAAAGAAACCAAAGATAAGTTAGAGAAGTTAAGAGATAACTTATTGAAGAACATGTGATACTTTTTGAATGAAGGCTAAGGAAGAAGTGAAAACTTCTTTTTTTAAAAGCATAAAAGTAGTGCGCTATTTAATAGTTAGCTACTTTAAAATATAAATGAAGATAATTACTCAAAATAGAGGATAAAACCATGAAATTAGAAAAAGCAGTTTATACAGCATACGCAAGTGCAACAGGTGGCCGTGAAGGTCAGGCTCAATCTGATGACGGCAAACTGGATGTCGTGCTATCTACTCCAAAAGAGCTCGGTGGTGCTGGTGGCGAAGGGACTAACCCAGAGCAAATGTTTGCAGCAGGTTATTCTGCATGTTTCCTAGGTGCGCTTAAGTATGTTGCAGGCCTAGAAAAAGTCGCGATTCCTGATGACACCAAAGTTTCTGCAAGTGTGGGGATTGGCCCTATCCCAACAGGGTTTGGTATTGAAGCGGCAATCAGTGTTTCTATCCCAGGCCTTGATAAAGAAACAGCGACTAGCCTAGTGGAAAAAGCCCACGTGGTTTGCCCTTACTCAAACGCCACTCGCGGTAACATCAATGTTGATGTAAGTGCCGCTTAAAACAAACTCTCTGGGTTCATTTTGAGCCTGTATAAAGTTTAATAGAACCTCAGCTTGTCTGGGGTTTTTTATTGATATTTATATGCGTTTTTTCTTATGTATGTAGGGGATAGCTTTAGTGCTTTAAAGTTTTGAAAATAATAGTAATATCAACATCTTATACTTCTCACATGGATCGTGAATCTTTACTTTTTGAAGCGGTCTAGGTTGAGGATAATCTGAGGATTAAGAGTGGTGTTTTAATGAAGCTATTCAGGTTAATGCACATCTTAATACTGTTTAAATTTATACCTTTATTTGGTGATTAATCCGTGAAAGTCCAAGTCTTTAAAATTAGTAGCTTACTATTAATGTTAGTGTTATCTGGTTGTCAAACAGTAACAAATTCAACAACTCCTGCAGATGATCTTTATAGTAAATATAGAGCCAAGCCTAATATAAAGGCATTTTCTATTGGTACAAATGGTGTCGCTGGTGCTTCTTGGGGGGCATCATCGACGTCAGAAGCAATTGATCTTGCGCAAAAGACTTGCCTGAATTCGGGTGGTTTAAATTGTAGTGTTACAGAAGTAAACGGATCCCCTGTTTCTAACCTTAAACCAGTTCAAAATAAAAGTGAGACAGTAAATAATTATAATATCGTGTCAAAAGGAGTCGCATACAAGCCAAACCTTAGCATAGAGTCCACAGGTACTTTTGTTAATAAGAATTATATTATTACAACTAACGAAATGGTGGATTATTGCTCAAAAATTAGCTTTGAGCATTCTGGGTCTCTTGTTGATACAACCGTTGTTCGAATAGATAAAACGAATAACTTGGTTGCCCTTAAATCATCTTACGCAAGTAAAAGTTGGGCAAGAATTTCAGAACGAAAACAAACGTCTCAAGGTGAAAGGGTTTATGCTTATGGCTACGATCAATCTGATTTGATTAACTCTAAAGTCCCAACATACCAAGGTAAAATTACGGACGGAATCATTAGCTCTGCTTCCGGTGAATTGAACGATATTAGAGTGATGAAAATTACCAATGAAATTAATTCTGGGAATATTGGCGGTCCAGTTATTGCCGAAAGTGGTGGTGTGGTTGGTTTAGTGACCTCCTTAGATAAAGATGTAGTAAAGTCATCGATGCTTTCAATTTTTCTAAATGAACTAAACATAGAGTACACATTAGCAGATGAAAAAAAGCACATCTCACCTTCAGAAATTGCTAAAACGGCTAAAAATTACTCAGTTCCCTTAGTATGTTTAAAAGAGATTTAGCTAGCTATTTAACAGTGTGTTTATAGCAATCATAAGAATATATAAATTTGATTATTAAGGTGGTTGTAGCCCGCCTTGATAATCAAAACTCCTTCTTCACTTTAAGTTAAAACTGCCGCAAATCTTCAATCATATCTCGCTTAATCTTGTCACTATGGCCTGACTCAAATGGCTTTAACGAAAACTGGTGAAGAAAATAGTGAATAAAATGATTAGACCTGCAACTTCAAATGATATCCCAGAACTAGTTGATATATGGCTTGCAGCTTCTATTAAGGCTCATAGCTTTGTTGACGAGCAAGTATGGCAGTCTCAAGTCGAGGCGATGCGAGATATTTATCTTCCTAACTCAGAGACTTATGTTTATGAGGAGGATGCTAAAGTAGTTGCTTTTTACTCTCTCAATGATGATCAGCTGGCTGCAATTTTTGTTGTAATAGGGTCTCAAGGTAAAGGTATCGGGAAGCAGCTTATGGTCCATGCATTTAAGCAAAGAGATAGCTTGAGTTTGTCTGTGTATCAAGAGAATCAGGCAAGTATTCTATTTTATTTAGGGCAAGGCTTTAGTATTAAAAGTGAGCAAAAAGACGCGTTTACAGGTCACCTTGAGTACACAATGATGAAATCGAGTGAGTGACTTGAAATAGTTGCTTCAAGCATTCGGTTATTGATAAAAAATAATGAAAATAAAAAGTGTTTTTTCGCTCACTTGTATCCTTCTTATACAAAAAGCGTAGAATCTTTGGGCTATTGAATGGGATTAAACCTTAGTCAACAAAGAGGGATAAGTATGGCATTTGAAGTTTGGTTAATGTTCACCGCAGCAGCATTTTTAAATGTAGTGAGTCCTGGACCTGCCATCATACTGGCAATTTCGAACGGAGTGTCTTGGGGTTATAAATCTGTCCTAGCGGCCGCGTTGGGCAATATCATGGGGATATTTATACTCTCTTCTATCTCAATGTTGGGTTTGGGCTTAGTGCTAAAAACCTCAGCGCTACTTTTTACGATTCTTAAGGTTTTAGGCGCCTGTTACCTTGTCTACCTTGGGATTAAAAAGTTTAGAAGTAAGGATACCTTCTTTGTTGAAGCTGAAGATGAGCAGATAGCTAGCGTTAAGATCAACTACTTTGCCAAGTTCAAAGAAGCCTTCATGATCGCCATGACTAATCCAAAAGCTATCCTCTTTTTTGTTGCTTTCTTCCCTATGTTTTTGGATACCAGCTTAGCGGCATTCCCACAGTTTATGATAATGACACTTACCTTTATGGCGCTGTCTTTTATCAGCCTAGCAAGCTTTGGTTACCTAGCGAAATCCGTTCGTCATTGGTTTAAAAATGTGAGTCTAGTTAAAATTTTCCACCGTGTGACGGGCGGCATTTTTATTGGTTTTGGTGTAGCGCTTTTACAAGTAAAAAACTGAGAGCCGTTTTAATACATTAAAGCCAAGCTAATTAGATTATTTTTATCTGATTAGCTTGGCTTTTTTGTTTTATCCTCTGTAACGCTATTTAGCCGAACATTATTTTTACCAATGTTGTTTTACTGATACTGCTTCACCAAATTAGTGGCTAGTTTTGTCGCCTCTTCTTCTGCCTTGTTAACTGATTCAGTATGTCTCTCATCTCCGAACTCCTGATACTCTGAACCAATTTCATAGAAGCGTTCGACACCTAAATAATGACTCAAGGTTTTGATATGAGGGCCTAGGTGGTTCATGCTTTCTCTTATGCCACCTGCTTCAAAACCAAACTCGCCAGAAGAGGTGAGAAGCACCATGGTTTTTCCTGATAAGCAGGGCTCTAACGGATAGTCACCTCGCTTAAGATCGAATGAGAAGGTTTTGTTTACTCGAATTACCTGATCGAACCAGGCTTTTAATACCGCTGGCATGCCGTAGTTATACATGGGCGTTGAAAGCAAAATGATATCTGCCGCAATTAACTCGTCTATCAAGGTGTTTGATAGGGCTACTTTCGCATTTTGTGCTTCTGTTCTTTGTGCTTCTGGGGTGAAGACGGCTTCTATCCAAGCTTGATCAATAAAGTCTGGTGGGCTTATTGCTAAGTCACGATAGATGAATTCTGTTTCTGGTTGCAAGGCTAACCATTGTTTTTTAAAACGGTTAGCAAGCTTCCTTGAAAGTGAATTATGTTTCTCTCTGGATTCATCGAATTGTCTCGCACTGGTATCTATATGAAGTATCTTAGGGCTACCTGTTTGCATGCTTTTGTCTCCTTTTTGCTTTTCTCTGTTTAGAGTGTCATCTGGCTTTTATAGGCCTGATTGATTTGTACTTATCATGGAATGACGGCTTTGCTTTGACAAAAGATGAATTTTTTCTTATAGATGAGATTAACTCATCCATATAAGTATTTTATGTTTTCTCATTTACCTCAACTTAACAGTATTCGTGTGTTTGACTCGGCAGCAAGGCTAAAAAGCTTTAAAGAGGCCGCCCTTGAGTTGAATGTGACGCCAACGGCGGTTTCCCATCAAATAAGAGCGCTAGAAGAAAGGCTGGGCACTTTATTGTTCGAGCGAAAAACTCGCCATATTCTTCTGACTCAAGATGGCGAGAAGCTAGCCCAGGTGGCTCATCAATCTCTTGCACAAATTTCAGCCGTGCTTGAGGAAATTTCGGACCAAAAGACACGCCTTTGTGTGAGCACGACCAGCTCTTTTGCTTCCCAGTGGTTAGTGCCAAACCTAGAGCGTTTTTATCAGTCTCATCCTGACATTGAAGTAGTGATAAAAACCGAAGACGCATTAGAGGATCTCGCCAAAGATAGGCGTATAGATTTAGCAATTCGTTATGGCGAGTTTGACCCTCAAGATAAGGCTGCCACTAAACTTGTGACTGAAGAGTTTGGCATGTATGCCACAGAGGCTTATATTCAGGCATTTCCTGATTTTAGAAAGGCGCAGCTAATAGAGACAAAATGGAAAAACGCTCGCTTAAAGCCTATGACTTGGCAGCGCGTTCTTGAGTCGGAAAATGAAGTGAGTAGCAAGTTAATGATTCGTTCCTATGATCAAGAACAGCATACGATTCAGGCCGCACTTGCTGGGCAAGGTATTGCTTTTGTGAGTAATTTACTGATCCAAACCCCATTGCAACAAGCTTGGTTAAAAAGGCATCCCCAAGGCTCAAGTCTAGAAGGCTTAAGTTATTATATTCTGGTAAATGATCCTTCTACGCCAAGTAAAAAGGTGACTGCCTTTCGTCACTGGCTCATTACTGAATTTAGCCAGTGACCGATAATGTTCTATTAATTACTTTGCACTTGTTTGTTGCTTCAATGCTTCACTAAAACGTTTTGCTTCTTCTAATAACCAGTCTTTTGCTTTTGCAACAGCTGGTCTTATTCTTGTATGGGCTGGCTCGACTAAATAATAGGCCTCTTGGGTGGTTAATACTGTTTTGAAAGGCTGAGTTAATTTTGATTCTTGGATCAATTCATCCGCTAAAACCAAACTCCCTAAGGTAACGCCTTGGCCTCTTGCTGCACTTTCTAACATTAATCCTGAATCACTAAAGTTACAGCCATGTGAGCTGATTAAGTTTTGCTGCTCTACCAGATTAAACCAGCTCATCCAGTCTTCAGAGCGTTCGTCATGTAGCAACCTGTGTTTGCTTAAGTCATCAAAGTGTTTGATCTTCATGTCTTCTTTAAAGCTTTGCTCGGCATAAAGAGGGGTGAGGTAGTCATGGAAAAGTTTGTGGCTTTTAACGCCTTCCCAGCTGCCATCCCCATACCAAATAGCAAGATCCACCTCTTGGGTCTCAAGGTCAAAAAAGTCATCGTCAGAATATAACCAAGGCTCTATTTCTGGGTGAGCATTAAGAAGTTTGCTGTAGCGAGGAAGTAGCCATTTACTCGAGAAACCAGTATTTGCTCCCCAAACGACAGAGCCTGGGCGAAAGTAAAAATCCATCCTGCGCTTGCCTCTTGCCAGTTCATTAAGTACCTGAGTGGTGGTATCTAAAAAATCAATGCCAGCAACAGTTAACTCAATAGAGCGGCCAACGCGATTGAATAAGTCCATACCGAAAAAGGACTCTAACAGCTTGATCTGATGGGAAACGGCAGATTGGCTTAAGTTTAATTCTTCGGCGGCAAGCGAAAAACTTTTAAGTCGAGCTGCTGCTTCAAACCCTTCTAATGCGCTTAATGGTGGCAGTCTTCCAAATCGTCTATTCATGAAAAATTTTAATCCTATTGATAAAAATATAGCGTTTGAATGAAAAATACTCCGCTAGATATACTGATTAAGACGCTAAAGAGTCAGATTTTCAACACATAATACGCAATTAAATACAGTATGTTATTTAAAATTTTCATGTGTTTTTAATGAGGAATCAAAACTAGCGTTACCTTCTTAACTCTTAAAACATGATGGATTTAGGTAAATCGCAATGACAACCAAGAATGAAATCAAAACAGATCTAGCTGAACTAGGCTTTCGCATGCCGGCAGAATGGGAAGAGCATGATGCTTGTTGGATGATGTGGCCAAGCCGTAATGAAGTTTGGCCAGATATAGCAAAAACCAAACAGCATTATGCCGATGTTGCTAACACTATTAGCCAATTTGAAAGGGTTAATTTATTGGTTAATCGCAAAGATATAGGCCAAGCCCGTCATTTGTTGGATGAAAGGGTTAACCTGATTGAAGCCGAATTGAATGATTCCTGGGCGCGAGATGCTTGCCCTAACTTTTTAATTAATGATCAGGGAGCACTTGCTGGAAGTGTTTGGCGCTTTAATGCTTGGGGGGAAAAGTATCATCCTTATCAGCTAGATGATGAGGTGGGGGAAAAGGTTTTGAAAATCGCTCAAGTTCAAAGCTTTGTATCAGAATTGGTGGCAGAAGGTGGTGCTGTCACAACCGATGGAGAAGGCACACTTATTACCACTGAATCATGTTTGCTTAATACAAACCGGAATCCTGGCTGGACTAAGCAAGATGTCGAAAATGAGTTATGCCGTACTTTAGGGGCAAGCAAGGTTATCTGGTTGCCGGGGAACTGTGATGAAAATGAAACTGATGGACATGTTGACGGTATTGCCCAGTTTATTAAGCCTGGGGTGGTGTTGATGGAAACCTCTTTTAACACAGAGCATCCTTGGTATCAGATCATGAAAGATAACCTTGCAGCACTTGAAGGGCAAACGGATGCGAAAGGGCGAAAAATAGAAATTTGCCTGATTGAAGATGGGTTTGATGCTATTCCTTTAAATGACAATTATTGCACTTCTTATATTAATAGCTACTTCGCGAATGGGGCTGTGATCATGCCTAAATATGGTATTGCAGCGGATGAAAGGGCGAAAAAGGTTTATCAGAGGCTCTTTCCAGAACGTGACATTGTTCAGCTGGATATTTCTCATATTGCCGTTGGTGGTGGTGGAATTCATTGTATTACTCAGCAGCAGCCAAAAGCTTAGTCATACCTACGCCTTTAAAAATAACAATATTAGGTAAATACCATGAAAATTAACCAATTATTAATTGCCTCATTCATTCCTTTTATGTGCTTTTCAACTGCCAGTTATGGTCAGGATGAGACAAATAAAAGTGTGAATTTTTATAACTGGAATGACTATATCACGGAAGAAGCATTAGAGAGTTTTACTCAAAAAACGGGAGTGAAAATTCAATATGATCTGTTTGACTCTGTCGATACGGTTGAAACCAAGTTGTTAACAGGTGCCAGTGGTTATGATCTGGTGATGTCCGATGCTTCAAGGCGTTTAAAACGTCAGATTAAAGCGGGTGCTTTTCAGAAATTAGATAAATCAAAGTTAGCTAACTATCAAAATATTGATCCACAAGTACTGGGCTGGATTGAAAATTTTGACAATGACAACCTATATGCCTTGCCTTACATGTGGGGAACCACAGGGCTTGGCTACAATGTGGCAGAGGTAAATCAACGCTTACCTAATGCTGATAAAGACGGTTGGAGCTTATTGTTAGATCCAGACAATGTTTCCAAGCTAGCAGATTGCGGCGTCATGCTATTGGATGATGTAGAAGAGCTTTATGTGGCTACCTTGCTTTACTTAGGTAAGGATATAAACGAAGCGAGTTCGGCTAATTTGAAGCTTGTCGAAAGCCATCTCAAAAAAATCAGACCCTATATTCGCTCCTTCAGTAATTCCATGTATATGACAAACTTGGCAAGTGGTGAGTCATGTCTCGCTGTAGGTTACAACGGCAGTATTTTCATGGCTCAAGATACAGCGGATCAAGCGGGTAATGGCATTAAACTAAATTATGTCATACCAAAAGAGGGCGCGACTTTATGGTTCGACGCTATGGGGATTCCTGTTGATGCACCTAATCCAGACCATGCGCATTTATTGTTAGATCATTTAATGGATGGTGAAATTATGGCAGGTATTAGCAATCTAGTGAGATTTGCTAATGGTTACTCTGCCTCAGTGCCATATCTAGAGTCTTCATTGGTTGAGAATCCTGGGATTTATCCTCCAGAGTCAATCAAAAACCGATTGGTTCCTTTGCCAAACTTTACCCCTTCATTCGAGAAAAAACTGCGTCGTATGTGGAATCGCATCAAAGCAGGTAAGTAATCAATTTAATTACACCACTTTATTCACACCCTGATCGTTTGCGCTCTTGATAAGTGCAAAGGGGTTAGTGTGTCTTAAAAACTAATTTATTAAGGAAAGAATATGAGAAACATTAAAGTTGCTGCCACACAAATGGCCTGTACATGGGATACAGCTAGCAATATTCAACGAGCAGAAGAGCAAGTAAGAAAAGCTCACCAGCAAGGGGCTCAAATCATTTTATTGCAGGAATTATTTGAAACCCCTTATTTTTGCCAAGAGGTGGACCCTAAGCACTTTAAGCTAGCTAAACCTGTGGCTGGCAATGGTTTTATTGAGCATTTTCAAGGTTTAGCAAGAGAGCTTGAAGTGGTTCTACCTATCTCGTTTTTTGAAATTGATGGTAATAATTATTTTAACTCTATTGTGGTGCTAGATGCTGATGGCGCCATTGTAAGTCATTACCGCAAAGTACATATTCCTGATGCTGTGGGTTATTACGAAAAGTACTACTTTAGCCCAGGTGATACAGGTTTTCAGGTCGCAAAAACACGTTATGCCGATATCGGTGTGGCGATTTGTTGGGATCAATGGTTCCCTGAATCTGCTCGTTCTATGGTATTAAAAGGGGCAGAAATGCTCTTCTATCCAACGGCGATAGGAAGCGAGCCAAGTGATGCAAGCCTTGATAGTCGAGAACATTGGCAACAAGTAATGCAAGGACACGCCGCTGCAAACATGGTACCTGTGATTGCTTCTAACCGAATCGGGGAAGAAACGACCTCTGATTCAAGTATGACCTTTTATGGATCTTCCTTTATTGCTGACTATACGGGGAAAAAGATAGAAGAAGCTGATCAAAAATCCGAAGCAGTTATCTGTGCTAGCTTTGATCTAGATGAAGCCCAAGAGTACCGACGTACTTGGGGGATCTTTAGAGATAGACGTCCAAGCCAATATGCCTCTATCAACCGATTGTCAGCGGTTGGGACATAAGTAGCTTGAACGGTTAATTTATAAAAAGAGCGTAGCTTTTCTAGCCTTTAGCTACGCTTTCAAAAAATAGAATGCTGAGTATTTTTATCACTTAATTTTGCTGAGATATACTTAAGCAAACACTTAATGAGTTTTGATATTCATCATAAGAAATACGAAGGAAGATGCGATGAAACCAATTTTTTCTCCCGCTTTAGTAACGGGCTTGGCGATAAGTGCAAGCACTTTTGCGTTTGGGCAAGCGGATATGATTCTGACTAACGGAGTTATATATGGCCACGATAATGCGGATGCGATTGTCGTGGCAAATGGTGAAATCCTTTATATAGGTAATCAGTCAGATGCCTTAGGTTATCAGTCATCAGCAACTGAGCTTGTAGATTTGCAAGATGCATTTGTGATGCCTGGTTTTATTGATAACCACAACCACGTGTTTGAAGCCGCATCTGAAGCCGGTGGTAGCTGTGAATTAAGCATGGATGGAAACCTGAAAGAGCAGATTCGTTATTTAAAAGCTTGTCGTCGAAATGCGAATCCAAATGAATGGTTAACTGGCTATGGGTTTTCCATTGATGCTTTGTTATTAGAAAGAGGGCCTTATACACCGTTAGAAGTCATAGATAAAATTTTCCCTGATCAGCCTGTGGTCTTGATGGAGCAAACGTCTCATTCTATGTGGGTTAACTCTGTCGCATTAAAACAAGCTGGCATTACTAAATACTCCCCAGAGCCCCAAGGCGGGAAGATTCTAAAGGATGAAGAAACAGGCGAGCTGAATGGCATCCTGATGGATAACGCCGGTGATATTGTGATGGAGATGGCTTGGAATAGTCTAAGTAATCAATTTGATCAAAGTTATGACGGTTTAATGGCAGGTCTTGAGCAAGCAGCAGCCCATGGGATAACAACCATAGGTGATGGTCGTTTATATTGGAAACGGGGCTGGTATGAGGTGTGGCAAGAAGCGAAGAAGTCCGGCGATCTCACCGCGCGTGTGTCTTTAAGGCCTTGGATTTATCCAACCGATCCTATGACAGAGCAGTTAACCTATCTATCGACTATTCAATCTCGACAAGAGAAGGATCTGCTATTGGTCGATCAGGTGAAGATGTACAGTGATGGTATTTTTATCAATGGTACAGCGAAAATGCTAACACCCTATTTCGACACTTATATTCCTGATGAGCCCCGTGGTATTAACTATATACCGCCTCAAAAAATGAAAGCTTGGTTAAGTGAGCTAGATAAAATTGGCTTTAGTGCTCATATTCATGCCATAGGAGATGGTGCTGTGCGAGAGTCATTGAATGCAATCGAAGCTATGCGAGATCTTGGCTCTACCAAACCTTATACCTTAACCCATATTGAGTTAGTGAATAAAAAAGACGTGCCTCGTTTTGAAGCCTTAGATATCAGTGCGGATTTTCAGGTGGGTTCTGATTATGTGGCTTATCATGAGCATCAATGGGCAGAAGCTTTCTTAGGGGCAAAACGCACCAAAGCCTTGATGAATTTAAGAGCAATTTATGACACCAAGGCAAATGTCACGCTAAGCAGTGATTGGAATGTGCATGATATCAATCCATTAGTTGGTATTGCTAATAGTGTCATTATGGGGAAAACAGGTTTGCCTGATATTGAAAGCGCGATAGAGGCTTATACTATTAACGCGGCCCATAGCTTAGGCTTGGAAACGGTGACAGGCTCTATTGAAGTAGGGAAATCCGCTGACTTTGCCATTTTAGAAAAAGACATAAGGCAAATGCGTGTAAATAAGATTGCTGACACTGAAATTCTCATGACAATGTTGCAAGGCAAAGTTGTCTTTGATTCTGAGAGTTAATAGTTTAAGGCTGTATTCAGTTTTGCATAAATTGAGTGCAGCCTTTCTCTTCAGCGAAAGCGAAAAAGAAAATTGAAAGAAAGTTAAAAGGCCCAGGAGATTGGCTATAAATGGAAAAACCTAAGTTCTATTTAGAAGTAGCGATTAAACAAGGTATTTTGTTGGGGCTGGTAGCGCCTGTTTTGTTTTTGAATACCTTTGAGAGTATGGCTGAAATGGATAAATCGAATCAGTCATCTATCTTGACTGTGATAGGTTTGTTAATGGCCGCAGGTATCATTGGTGTATTTGAAGCAACCTACCAAAAGACTAAGTTAGCTCATACCGTTCAGCGTTATTTTGTTCATATCACTAAGTTTCTTTTATTTGTCGGTGTCACCGAACTTATGGTGCTTGCCATAGCCGCAATTGGAACCACTTTTTCCTTCTGGGACGATCCTCTTATTTGGGCGCTTTTGCCTATCTATCTTGCTTTGTATGTTTACGACTGGTGGGATGCTTTAGCGAGTAGCTAATAACCTTATTGGGTTTATCTAGGATAGGTTTCTCAGATGGAGATTTGTCTTTTTATTAGAGATTAAAAGCCAAAAAAAAGAGGCTGGACTTATGGTAGCCAGCCTCTTTTCTGGGTTTTGGTAACTCTCTTTTTCGAGCCTATGTCAATCAGCTCTAATGCGGGGAGGCAGAGAATTAACCAAATTGGTTCATGGTGTTGTCTTTACCAGACGCTTTCAGCGCGGCATCACCAGAGAAGTACTCTTTGTGATCATCACCCATGTTAGAGCCAGCCATTGCTTGGTGTTTCACACAAGCGATACCTTGGCGGATTTCTTGACGTTGAACACCTTTCACATAACCTAGCATGCCTTGCTCACCGAAGTACTCTTTCGCAAGATTGTCAGTAGACAATGCTGCTGTGTGGTAAGTTGGCAATGTAATTAGGTGGTGGAAGATTCCTGCTTCACGTGCTGCATCAGCTTGGAAAGTACGGATACGCTCGTCTGCTTCTGCTGCTAGATCTGTCTCATCGTATTCAACAGACATTAGGTTGTTACGATCATAAGCTGATACGTCTTTACCTGCTTCAGTCCAAGCATCAAATGTTTGCTGACGGAAGTTTAGTGTCCAGTTGAAAGATGGAGAGTTGTTGTAAACAAGCTTCGCATTTGGTACCACTTCACGAATACGGTTAACCATGCCAGCAATCTGCTGTACGTGTGGTTTCTCTGTTTCGATCCAAAGTAGATCAGCACCATTTTGTAGAGAAGTAATGCAGTCTAGTACTACGCGATCTTCACCAGAACCTTTCTTGAACTGGAACAAGTTACTAGGAAGACGCTTAGGACGAACCAGTTTGCCTTTTTGGTTAAGTAGTACATCACCATTTTTCATGTTGCTTGCATCAACTTCTTCCACATCTAGGAAGCTGTTGTATTGATCACCTAGGTCACCTTCAGCAGCGGTTACAGCGATCTGCTTAGTTAGGCCTGCACCCAAAGAGTCAGTACGTGCAACGATGACACCGTCTTCAATGCCTAGTTCTAGGAAAGCGTAACGAACCGCACGGATTTTCGCTAAGAAGTCTTCATGTGGCACAGTTACTTTACCGTCTTGGTGACCACATTGTTTTTCGTCAGATACTTGGTTTTCGATCTGGATACAGCAAGCACCTGCTTCGATCATTTGTTTTGCTAGTAGGTAAGTCGCTTCTTCGTTACCAAAACCTGCATCGATATCGGCAATGATAGGCACGATATGAGTTTGGTAATTGTCGATTTCTGCTTGTACTTTATCTTCAGTAGCATTGTCACCAGCATCACGAGCCGCATCTAAACTACGGAATAATTCACCTAGTTCACGAGCGTCTGCTTGACGTAGGAAGGTGTATAGCTCTTCGATCAAACCAGATACAGAGGTTTTCTCGTGCATAGATTGGTCAGGAAGTGGACCAAACTCAGAGCGAAGAGCAGCAACCATCCAGCCTGAAAGGTAAAGGTAACGGCGATCTGTGCTATTAAAATGCTTTTTAATAGAGATCATTTTTTGTTGGCCAATAAAACCGTGCCAGCAACCTAGAGACTGAGTGTACTGTGAAGAGTCAGCATCGTAACGTTCCATATCTGCACGCATAATTTTTGCAGTATAACGGGCAATGTCTAGGCCAGTTTTAAATTGGTTTTGAGCACGCATACGAGCGGCAAACTCAGGGTTAATTGCATTCCATGGCGCACCTTGAGATGCGATAAGGCTAGCGGTAGTGTCGATATCGTTTTTATAGTTTGACATGTTTCTTCCTCACTGGTGACAGTTGCACTACTTAGTTAGCACTGTTTATTAAATTTTTGTTTTTTTGATGAAGCTTATTAAGGACTCAGTTTCTTTCTAAGCTTTGCATCTGGTCATTAACATTTGCTTGCGTTAGCGCTTGCTTGACCATGTGAAACAGCATAGAGAATTTAACCTGAATTAGTCTAATCTATATTATGCATTACTATCATTTAGAATATGAATGTGCTTTTTCAATGAAATGGGGTCATATTTATAGACAGCTATATTTATTGAAAAGCCTGCTTAATCGGCGCTGTATGTAGCTTTAGTACAAGTTTTTGTTGTTTTTACTGGCTTGATAGCAATTTGTGAAAATAAATTACAATTTTGCCTAGTGAAAAAGCAAATATAGTTAGTCAGTGATAATTGAAATAATCATTTTTTGTATGAATGATCTTATTATTTGTATGAATGTGAGGAATAAGTGTTAACAGCTCGTAACATATGTTTCACAAAATGAAATTCTGATACAATCAACTCATGCTAAATGAGCAAACTAGTAAGACTAAAAGTTAAAGATTAGGAAGGGGTTTATGACTGCAAGAATTCAAGAAGGTGGCTTACAAATTGCCGAAAACCTTTGGCAACTAGTGAACGATAAAATCGTACCTGGAACAGGTATTGAAACGAAGCAATTTTGGGCTAGCTTCGAAGCCATTCTGACTGATCTGGCACCAAAAAACAAAGATCTGTTAGCGAAGCGTGAAAGCTTACAAGCACAAATTGATGCTTGGCATAAAGAACGTGTGGGTCAAGCGCATGACGCAGTCGCATATAAAGCCTTTTTACAAGAAATCGGTTACCTACTTCCTGAAGGTCCTGATTTTAAAATCACAACAGCCAATGTTGATGTTGAGATTGCAGAGCAAGCTGGTCCTCAGCTAGTCGTACCTGTTAAGAATGCACGTTTTGCACTTAATGCTGCAAACGGCCGTTGGGGCAGTTTATATGATGCTCTTTATGGTACCGATGCGATTTCTGATGAAGGTGGCGCTGAAAAAGGTAAAGGTTATAACCCAGCCCGTGGCAACAAGGTCATTGCTTTTGCTCGTAATCACCTAAACAATGCCGCGCCTTTATTAAATGGTTCTCATGTTGGTACTCAAGCTTATGTTGTCGAAAATGGCCAATTAGTTGTTACTTTAGCTGATGGCACAACAACGGGCTTGGCTCAGCCAGAAAAATTTGTTGGTTACCGTGGCGAAGCAAGTGCACCTAGTGCAATCTTGCTTAAAAACAATGCCTTGCATATTGAGATCTTGATTGATGCTAATGGCGTAGTTGGTAAAACTGATAGCGCTGGCATTCAAGACCTAATCGTAGAAGCAGCAATCACAACCATTATGGACTGTGAGGACTCTGTTGCTGCGGTAGATGCAGAAGATAAAGTTGAAGTTTATTCAAACTGGTTAGGCCTAATGAAGGGCACTTTGGAAGAGTCATTTGAAAAAAATGGCAAAACCGTAACCCGTACGTTAAACCCTGATCGTGTTTACACCGGTGTTGATGGTGCTGAACTTGTACTTCACGGCCGTAGTATGCTGTTTGTTCGTAATGTTGGCCATTTAATGACTAACCCTGCGATCCTTGATAAAGACGGTAATGAAGTGCCAGAAGGTATCATGGATGCCATGGTGACTGTGCTTGCCGCTATGCATGATGTAAACAAAACCAATACGCTAACGAATAGCCGTGCTGGTAGTGTGAACATTGTTAAACCAAAAATGCATGGTCCTGAAGAAGTGGCTTTCGCTGTTGAGCTATTTGGCCGTGTTGAAGATGCACTTGGTCTTGCTCGCAATACGCTAAAAGTTGGCATCATGGACGAAGAGCGTCGTACTACTGTTAACCTAAAAGAATGTATTCGTGCCGCTTCTGAACGTGTTGTTTTCATCAACACAGGTTTCCTTGATCGTACTGGTGATGAAATCCATACCTCTATGCATGCTGGTGCTTTTGTGCCTAAATCTGCCATGAAGCAACAAGCTTGGATTCAAGCTTACGAAGATTGGAACGTTGATGTAGGTATCGAATGCGGCCTTCCAGGTAAATCACAAATCGGTAAAGGTATGTGGGCTATGCCAGATGAAATGGCTGCCATGCTAGAGCAAAAAATTGGTCACCCTAAATCTGGTGCTAACACAGCTTGGGTTCCTTCGCCAAACGGTGCGACTTTGCACAGTACTCACTACCATCAAGTCAGTGTTTTTGAACGCCAAGAAGCACTTTCAAGCCGTGGTCGCGCTAGCCTAGATGATATTCTAAGCATCCCGCTAATGGCTGATGCGAGTGAACTGACTGCTGAGCAGATCCAATTTGAAATCGACAACAATGCTCAGGGTATCCTAGGTTATGTTGTTCGTTGGATTGATGCAGGTGTTGGCTGTTCTAAAGTGCCAGACATTCATAATGTTGGCCTAATGGAAGACAGAGCGACCTTGCGTATCTCATCTCAACATCTTGCTAACTGGTTAGCACACGGCGTGTGCTCACAAGAGCAGGTTATGGAATCTATGAAGCGTATGGCGGCTATTGTTGATGGACAAAATGCTGGCGATAGCGAATATGTAAACATGGCACCTAACTTTGATGGTATTGCTTTCAAAGCGGCTTGTGATCTTGTTTTCAAGGGTGAAGTTCAGCCTTCAGGCTATACTGAGCCTCTTTTACATGCATACCGCATTGAGAAGAAAGCCGTATAGTTTTGGATTGAGCTTTAGTCTTGTCTAAGCACTAAGGCTCTTTTGCTTTCAGACTTTGTTATAAAGCTACTCGCTTGGTCGTTTATATTTATAAACTCCCGCGCTGCGTACTCTATGCCTCGCCTGAAAACAAAATCCCACTAAGTGCCAGATTGTAACTTTTGCGTTTAGGTACTAGTGATTAAAAAGCCGATGAGGTGGCTACCCCATCGGCTTTTTTGCGTCTGTTTGAAATGGGGAATTAGAACTTATTCCAGTTTGCCTGTAGCCATTTCATGGCTTCAATTTGAGTTTTTTGCTCTTTTGGCAGCTCTGCATGAATCACTTCTGCCACTTTGACTAGTGACTTTTTAAGCTTTAGGCGCTTAGCGCTGGCGAAGCGGGTGATAAGGTAATGTACTTCGGCGGCTTCTTGTTTATTAAAAGGGGTTTTATCTGGCGTGCCAGAGACTCTTGCGTCATCGCTTGGGATGGCAGTCATTTGATAAGTTATATGCTTTGGTAGGTCTGTGACTTTAAAAGGTTTCAAATGCTTTCTCTGGGCTTGTTAGTTGGTTTTGATCGTTAAAAGCTTACTCTTTTTTTAGGTTTTTGAAGCTTGCTTCTCTTAACCGCAAGAGTTTACGCTATTTAGCCTGAATTTGTTAAAGGAAACTGTGATTAAGCCACCTCTTCTCAGTCTGCTCTTTTAAGGATATGGGAAATTAGGATGACACTTCTTCTGTAAGACCTGAAAGGCATGGGCTAAAAGTCTTATCAATATGTTGAGAGCCTGATTAATAGAATAACTATTAATCAGGCTCTCGTCTTAAATCTCAAGCATTTTATCCACACGCTGAGGCGGGAGAGTTTGTTCGCAGCTTCCTTAATGCTTTTATCCATAAATAATTAGCTAAGGTCGAGGTTTTATATGCAGTATTCTGGTCAGTGTCATTGCGGTAGTGTGAAATTCGCTTTCGATGTCCCTCAAATTACTGAAGGGCTAACCTGCAATTGCTCTTTGTGTGTTAAGAAAGGCGCTATTATGAGTGCTTTTGTTGTGAGTGAAGCTGAGTTGCAAAGAGACATTCAACAAGGGGCTTTATCAACTTATACCTTTGGCACTGAAGTGGCTAAACATCATTTTTGTAATCAGTGCGGTATTTACCCTTTTCACCAAACTTTGCGTAAACCAGGCTTTTATCGTGTAAACCTGAATTGTGTTGATGACTTAGATTTAAAGCAACTGAGTTTGTCTGAATTCGATGGCGCTAATTTATTATAACAGAGCCCACATGAATGCTGCGCATGACATAATATCAAGGCCACTATAAGTTCATGTTGGTGGTCTTTCTTCTCATAAAGTGAAAACGTCAAAATTGCATGAATATTGACCAATCGTTTATATTTTTATTGTTTAAAATATAAGCAAAAAGAGATTCGTCTCTAGGTGGTTTTGTGCGTAATTGTTTTTTGGCGTTATCCCTGTTTTTTTGTTTTTTTAGCTCTTCTCTTGTTAGCTCTCCTTTGATCGACACTTCAAAAACTAATGGCTCTTCCTTCGCTAATGGCACTTCCCTAGAAGGTAAGAAAGTTGTGACTCTCTGGAGTTATTATGATTACCCGCCATTTGTCATCAGTATGTCGGATAAAAAGGGCCTGAGTTACGACTTTGTCGAACTACTTAACCTTTTCTCAAATGATGAGTCCTATCAATATGAGCTGGAAGTTGTACCCAGAAAACGGCTCGATTCTTATCTCAATAATGGTTTTCAAGGGGCTGTTTTGTGGGTTAACCCTGTCTTCTTCGCTGATACACAAAGGCAAAAATATCGTTGGACAGAGCGCTTATTAGAAGACGAGCAAAGTTTTATATCCAAAAGTAAAAGCCCTTTTATTTTTGATGGTCCGAGCTCTCTAATGAAACCGGGCTTTGTTTTAGGTGGTATTCGTGGTCATTTATATGGTGGCATACAAGAGGAAATTGATGCGGGTAAGATTATTCGCAGTGATGTGAGCTATGTGAAACAAAATATCGGCATGCTTTTAAAAAACAGAGTGGATAGTTTTTTAATTCCTTTAACCACCATGAAGTACTATGAAAAAGAAATGAAGCTAACTCATAAGGTTTATTATTCGCCGACCCCCCTTAACTCTTATACAAGGCACATTTTAGTGAATCATAATTCGAGTGTGTTTCAGGCTTTAGATAAGGTGGTCAAGCAACTTGATCAGGACGATTATTGGTTAGCTCTGTTAGATCAATATGGTCTTGATGCACCCCTTGGTAAAAAGACGGACTATTAGAGCGACCAGCAAGCGTGGGTTTTATCATCTATTATTGGTTGAGTGGGTTTAATTTAACGCTTACTTTTCCCAATGTTCAGGAGTTTCTTGTGCTGAAAACGCTATTCATTCCTCTCATTATTTTATCTGGTTTGATCTTTAGCTCTGGGCTTAAAAGTAAAGAAGTAGTGACTTTATGGAGTTATTACGATTACCCTCCCTTTGTGATTAGCAAGGCAGATAGAAAGGGCTTAAATTACGACTTTGTTGAGATGCTAAACCTATTCGAAACAGATAATCCCTATCAATATGAGCTGAAAATAGTACCAAGAAAACGATTGGACTCTTATCTTAAAGAGGGTGTTAAGGGGGCTGTACTCTGGGTTAACCCTGTCTTTTTTGCGGATATAAAACGGGAAAAATACGATTGGACTCCTAGGGTGCTTGAAGACGAGCAAGCCTTTGTGTCTAGAGCGAGAACCCCTTTTATTTATAGTGGCCCCGAATCTCTGATGCAGCAAGGCTTTGTGTTAGGCGGGATTCGAGGTCATTTATATGGCGGTATTCAGAAAGAAATAGATGCAGGAAAAATAGCACGTAAAGATGTGACAACGGCTAGGCAAAATATTGGCATGTTATTGAAGGACAGAGTCAGTAGTTTTTTGATTCCTTTGTCGACGATGAAGTATTACGAAAAAGAAATGAAACTTAGCCATAAAATCTATTATTCGCCTAATCCTCTTAAAACTTACACTCGCCATATCTTGGTGAATCATGATGAAAATGTGGTTAATGCTTTATCTCGTATAGTAAATAGCCTGCCTAAAGATGAATATTGGAAGACCTTGTTAGATCAATATGGGCTGAGTTTGCCTAGAGGGAAAACAACCTACTAATTTATCTCTAAACCATAGCGTTGGTTTAGGCTTTTAAGGCCTGATTGGCTAAAAGAAATGGCCCTTGAATCTAAGTCTCGGCTTGCCCATTTACGAGATAGCGCATCTTCTAAAATCCATTTCCCAAGAGTACCTGCAAGGTGGCTTCTGCGTTCACTCCAATCGAGACAAGGTTTGCAGAGTGGCCGTTTACTGGATTCGAACTCAGCTAAATTAAAACCAAAGGAGGCAAAAGCAAGTTTGCCTGGCTCAGTTAAGTTTACTTGTAAATTATCTTCAGCGAGCCATCCTTTTCTTAATAAAGCATCATAAACCTTTACCGCAATTTCGCCTGCTAAATGATCGTAACAAATACGTGAATGCCGTAAGCGTTCATCATTTGGCCCAGTGTTAATGTCTTGGCTGCTTGCCTGGGTTGCTGATAGCTGGGCATTTAAGTTAAGCATGCCCTCTAGTACTTCTGCCACCTGATAGCTCTTTAGTTGGAAGTACTTATGTCGACCCTGTTTTCTCACTTGGATGAGTTGTCCCTCCACAAGTTTGTTTAAGTGAGTACTGGCCGTTTGAGCACTGATATCAGCATAAGTGGCAAGCTCTGTCGCAGTTAATGCCTTGCCACCTAAAAGCGCATTTAGCATGAGTGCACGACTTGAATCACCCATTAAAGCGGCGACTTGCGCGATATTGAATTCCACAGTGTTCTCCCTTAAACCTAATAAGCAAGTGTCTCTTTTGTATTTTCGCATACATCTTATGTTTGTATGCAGACTCTTTGGCAATATAGGCTTTTCTTGAATACATGCTTCGAGCCACATCGAAGTATGCTTTAACTGGCTTAAGTAGACTTCTGCTCATCATCAAAACCAGTTTGATTTAATCAAACCCTAAGGAGCAGGAAATGACAGTAAGCTGTTTTATCGAATACAAGATTAACCCTTTTAAGCTGGCTCAATTCACTCGATATGCTAATAACTGGGGGCAGATTATTCCCCGTTGCGGCGGCGAGTTGGTGGGTTACTTTCTTCCCCATGAAGGCACTAATTATCAAGCGTTTGGCATTATTAGCTTTGATAGCTTGGCAAGCTATGAAGCCTATCGGATAAGGCTTAAGCAGGATGCTCAGGCAATAGAAAACTTTGAATTTGCCAAAGAAGAGCAATTTATCTTGCAAGAGATGCGTCGCTTTTTAACCCCAGTAGAATCAACTTACTGGTGTAAGGCAAAAGCTTTTAATAAGGAGTCAGTATGATCGCTGTTATGTTTGAAGTAGAGCTTAAACCTGATGAAGTAGACACCTATTTTGAGTTAGCTCATTTATTAAAGGCAAGCCTAATTAAGATGCCGGGTTTTATTTCTATTGAGCGCTTTCAAAGTTTGTCTGAGCCTCAAGCCTCTCTATCTCAAGCCTCTAAAGACCTGCCTCCTAAGCCAGCTAAGGTACTCTCGTTATCCTTCTGGCAGGATGAAGCGGCGGTTGCAAATTGGCGTAAACATACAGAGCATAATCAGGCTCAGGGTTTAGGGCGTGAGAAAGTCTTTGATGATTATCGTATTCGAGTTGCTCATGTTGTCAGGGATTATGGTTTGCATAGAAGAGATGAGGCGCCTAAATAGCGTTAGATTAAATATTGAAAAGGCCTTTTATTGCAAAAGGCCTTTATTTAAGGAAATTTTTAATTACAGTTTTTTTAATTAAGCACTTGTAAATGAGCACAGATGCTAGGCTTGGGGTTCTTCCCACAATAAATATCAAAGCCTTGTTCTAGGCCATTATCATCAGAAATAGCGAGTTTTACACTGGCGGTTTCTTCTAAAAATAATGGACCTTTAAAGACAGTGTCTAGAGCAAGTTGAGTATGACCTTGGGTAATTTCGTCAATGCCATTGCTTGCTAATGCTTGTGCTAAAACGCCAAAGCCGTGAGCGATATCGCGTTTTAAACCAAAGAGTTTTGCAAGGGTTTTAGAAATGTGAATAGGGTTATAGTCCCCTGAAATCTTAGCGTAGACTTTACCGCGATTTTTAGGAATCAGCCAGTTAGCACCAGAGTGTGTGTCTTCTAAAGTATTTAGCTCAAAGTTGTTTAATTCTGTGTTTGAGTCTGGTTCAGTGGTTTTGTTAGCGGGTGGAAATTTTCCTTTCTTAAAGTAGGTGCTGATTTCAGACCAAACCACCTGATTATTGACAGAGACAAAGGTGCTGAAGTCGAACTCTAAGCCTTTCTCTGTGATGCGCCATTCTCCTAACTCGCTATCAATTCTGATTACTTCGTTAATTTTAATGGGGCGAATTTGTCTGATTTTATTCTTTAAATGCACCGCCCCTAATAACCCAATAGGGAAGTCTTTGTGAGTTAGCATGTGCATATGCATGCCACCTGCGAGTACATGAGGATAAAGCAAGGGAAGGTGTTTCCCTTCTTTTAGACCTAAGGTTTGGCAATAAGCCTTGTGTGCTTGAGTGTCTATCTTGATGCGCGGCCAACTGGCTTTGATAGCAGGAATGCCTATTTCAGGTTTAAAGCCTTTTCTAGGTAAGCATAATGCCTTGATTAAAGGGCTGGCTAAACTGGGTTTTTTATCAAAGTTGAGGGAAACGGAAGAGATATGCATATCCTTGATCAAGTTGGCTTATTTTTGATTAGGATAATCTTTTTATGGGTTTAGTTTAAGGTAAATACATGGATAACACATATGCATGGAATGAAGAGGTAACAGTGTATTAGAGGTTAAAGTTTAAGAAGAGCTTAGGCATAAAAAAGCCAGCTAAAGGGCTTTAACTGGCTGCAAGTAAGATAGAAAACTGTCTTGCTACTATGTTCAATAATAAAAAACTACTCAAGGGGTAAGGGTTACTCTGCGACTTCTTCGGCTTCTGCCTCTTCAGCGCTTTCTTCATCTACTTCAGCTTCTGGCTCTGGTTCTGGTGGGTTTAACTTTGCATCCAGTGCGGGTAGAACATCATTATCAAGGAAGATTTCGATATCTTTCATAATGATTTCTTTCACTGCTGAAAGCTCGACTTTGTCTTCACCTTCAAGGGTGCCGTAAGACAATATTGAGACAAGCTCTTCGATAATGTTAGATAGGTTGTCACCTACAGTATCTTTTAATTTAGGTAGGAT
Organism: Marinomonas sp. S3726; assembly: GCF_000967665.1. Classification (NCBI taxonomy): domain Bacteria; kingdom Pseudomonadati; phylum Pseudomonadota; class Gammaproteobacteria; order Oceanospirillales; family Oceanospirillaceae; genus Marinomonas; species Marinomonas sp. S3726. Next base: position 46,493 of record NZ_JXYC01000011.1, read on the forward strand.
AATTCCCAGTTGGATTTTAAAAGCGATATCATCAGACATAATTTTTATTCCTGTTAACTTGTTGATATTAAATACAATTTAAGTTTCTTTCTGACAGGTTTTAAAAGTCTTAATTCCTGCTAAGTGTTTTCAGTTAACCATGTGATTTTGGGCTTTTCAAACAAACTTATCGGAAAATCTTTAATCTCCACACAAACTACCCATTTGAGTGAATAAGGCCGCAAAATTTGCAGTTTTCGTGAATTTTAGAAGCATGATTGTGCAGATAGTGTGGATAGGAAAACTCAGCGTCTCACTTAAGTTTAAGCAAAGTGCAGAAAATTAGATCTTGATCAATAAAAAGACAATTGCCTCTGTTTAGATAAGATTAATTGTTTTTATCTTTAATTAATTTGTTAATCTTGTACGAATGGTCAGGTTTGTCTAGTATGGATGACTTGGCTTTTTTTATTATGGGAAGGAAATAACTATGTCTGCATTAAAGCAAGCCGCACTGACTTCACTGACGTTAATGGATTTAACCAGTTTAAATGATTCTGATAACAATCAAACCATCATTGATTTGTGCCATCAGGCAAACACGCCAGTTGGCCATACAGCCGCTATTTGTATTTACCCACAATTTATTATTCTCGCTAAAAAAACCTTGGCTGAACTTGGCTTGTCACACATCAAGGTAGCAACAGTGACTAACTTCCCTATGGGGGCAGCGGATGTTGCGTTAGCCGTTAAACAAACTCAACAAGCGATTAAGCTAGGTGCAGATGAAGTTGATGTTGTTTTTCCTTATCGCGCTCTGATTCAAGGTGATGAATCGATCGGATATGAGTTAGTCAAAGCCTGTAAAGAGGCTTGTTCAGACCAAGTAACACTAAAAGTCATTATTGAATCTGGTGAGCTTAAGAGCCCAGAACTCATCCGTAAAGCCAGTGAAATTTCAATTGATGCCGGTGCTGATTTTATTAAAACCAGCACGGGTAAAGTTGCCGTTAATGCCACGTTAGATGCAGCCAAAACCATGCTTGATGTGATTAAAGAGAAGAATCTTCAGGTTGGTTTTAAAGCGGCTGGTGGTGTTAAAACAGCGCAAGATGCCGCAGCTTATTTGAGTTTAGCCCAAGATATTTTAGGTAAAGACTGGATTCAAGCATCAAGCTTTCGCTTTGGTGCTTCCAGCTTGTTAGGAAACCTATTGAGTCAATTGGATGTTGAGCATGAATTAACTGAAGGCGCCTATTAAATAATAACAATATAAGGAGTATCCATGAGCGGGATTGAACACAATAATAACGTCCATTTTCTACCTCAAGAAGTCATTCGTAAAAAGCGTGATGGTCTGGCTTTAAGCCAAGCTGAAGTTGCCTACTTTGTTGATGCAATTGCGAATGAGTCTATCAGCGAAGGGCAGGTTGCCGCTTTTGCAATGGCAACTTACTTTCAAGGAATGAGTATAGAAGAGCGCATTGCCTTAACCTGTGCAATGCGTGATTCGGGAGATGTACTAAATTGGCAAGATCTTGCTCTGGATGGCCCTATTTTAGATAAGCACAGCACGGGTGGCGTGGGGGACTTAGTTTCTCTTGTGCTAGGGCCCATTATTGCGGCTTGCGGTGGTTATGTGCCCATGATATCTGGCCGAGGTTTGGGACACACAGGTGGTACCCTAGACAAATTAGATGCTATTCCTGGTTATCAAACTCAGGTTTCAAATCAAGTATTTCGAGACGGTGTTAAGGAAATTGGGTTGGCCATCATAGGTCAATCTGCCAATTTAGCACCAGCAGATAAGCGTCTTTATGCCACCCGAGATATTACGGCAACGGTTGAATCACTCGACCTAGTAACGGCTTCCATCCTATCTAAAAAATTAGCCTGTGGTTTAGATGCCCTTGTCATGGATGTGAAAACGGGTAGTGGTGCTGTTATGAAGGACCTTGAAAGCTCGATTGAGTTAGCTAAGAGTATTTCGGCTGTTGCTAATGGTGCAGGTGTTAAAACCAGCTGCTTGATCACTGACATGTCCCAAGTATTGGCAACAAGTGCAGGTAATGCGCTTGAGATAGCTGAGACCATTGCTTTTTTAACAGGAGAAAAAAGAGCTGGGCGTTTGGCAGAAGTGATTTATGCCTTGGCCGATGAAATGCTGCTTATTTCAGGCCTAGCAAGCTCTAAAGAAGAGGCAGCTAAAAAACGTATGGCAGCTTTAGACTCAGGTGCCGCTGCACAAAAGTTCGCGCAGATGGTTGCCTTCCTTGGTGGGCCAGCTGATATTGTAGAGCAACCAGATAAATACTTGCCTAAAGCTGAGGTTGTGAAGCCTGTATTTATGCCCGAGTCTGGCTATCTCTCAAGTATGGATACCAGAGCAATTGGCATGGCTGTTGTGGATTTAGGTGGTGGTAGAAAGCGAGCAAGTGATGTTTTAGATTATAGCGTAGGCTTAAATCAAATCGCTCAACTAGGGCAAAAGCTAGATTCTAAAACCCCAGTATGCTTCGTTCATTCCAATAATGAGGATGATTTTAAGCGAGCAGAAAATCGTATTCTGAATGCCATCTTGTTAAGTGATACAAAACCAGACCTTAGCCCTATGCTGTATGCATTTTAATTATTAGAGAAGCAAAATAGGCCAATAGGAATTTCTTATTGGCCTGATTTAGACTATCAATTTCTTATTTTCAATAATATTTATTAATCTATTCCTTGTCGAAACACAACGCCAATTAAGGCGATCGAAACAGATACCGCAAGCGTCTTTTAAAGCTAGCTTGTTATGAAATCAACAAAAACTGAATAGAAACGATAATTATTTTTGGAGCAAGAAATGACAACATCTTTGATCAATACACAAATTAAACCTTTTAACGCATCTGCTTTTAAAGCGGGTGATTTCATCGAAGTATCTGATAAAGACCTAGAAGGTAAATGGTCCGTTTTCTTCTTCTACCCAGCTGACTTCACTTTTGTCTGCCCAACAGAACTAGGTGACATTGCTGATAACTATGCTGAGTTTGAAAAGCGTGGTGTAGAGGTTTACTCAGTATCGACTGATACTCACTTCACTCACAAAGCTTGGCACGATTCTTCCGATACTATCGGTAAAATTCAATACACCATGATTGGCGATCCAACAGGTGCCATCACTCGTAACTTCCAAGTAATGCGTGAAGAGCAAGGTCTCGCTGACCGTGGTACTTTCTTGGTAGATCCAAATGGCATCATCCAATCAATGGAAATTACCGCAGAAGGTATTGGTCGTGATGCACAAGATCTACTTCGTAAAGTAAAAGCCGCTCAATACGTAGCAGCTCACCCAGGTGAAGTTTGCCCAGCGAAATGGAAAGAAGGTGAAGAAACACTAGCGCCATCTTTGGATCTAGTTGGCAAAATCTAAGACTAGTATCTGATAAATAAAAGCCCGCCTAGGAGACTAGGCGGGCTTTTTTGTTTTCTCGACTTGTGATGACTTTTCCTGAATAAGATCTGTGGAAAGGCAGGTGTTTATTTTTAATATCAAAAAAAAGCTTCCATGTTAATAAGATGTTTATAGTAGAGTCGCAAGTTTGGAAAAAGCTTTAAATGGAGAGAGGCGTTTGTATCAAGTAGTAGAAAAGTCGTTTCGGTTGATGATTTTCTGAGATTAAGAGAAGTGTCTGGTTTAACTCCTAGACCTTATGAAGCTGCTAAACGTGCTTTACCTAATAGCCTTTTTGGTGTGCACATACGTATTGATAACAAGGTTGTTGGTATGGGCCGTGTTGTAGGTGATGGAGCACTTAACTTTGAGGTAGTCGATATTGCTGTTCAACCTGATTTTCAGGGTAAAGGATTAGGTCGTCTAATCATGCAAAGTATCATGGACTATTTGGACAGAGATGCCCCAAAAGGCGCGTATATCACCCTTATGGCAGATGTTCCCGAGCTATATAAAAAGTTTGGCTTTGAATTGAGCCGACCAGAAAGTGAAGGTATGTGTATCGTTAAACAATAAACTCATTACCTATCAAAGCTTTTCATAGGCGTTACTTTTATTAATTGGCCTCGCTATTTAGCGGGGCTTTTTAGTTTCTTAGGGGCTTAAATTTAGGGTCAAAAATCACTCTAAATCTTCCCAAATAGCATTTTCCTATTGATGGTATTTAATCTATCAATTTCACTGTTTTGATTGCTTTTATTAATCTAACTGCATGACTTAAGTGTATCTCTTTGTTGAGCGAACTTAATAGAGAGTCACTTTGAAACAAACAAATTATGTAACAGAAGATAAGAGGAAATAAGCATGTTGGATCAATCAATTAAAACTCAGTTATCAGCTTACTTAACAAAAATCATTCGCCCGGTGAGCATTCGTGTCAATCTAGATAACTCTGATAAATCGACAGAACTGGTTGAGCTAGCGAGAGAAATTGCAGGAATGTCTGACCAGATTAGTTTGCATGAAACGCAACTAGACACAGAGCGCGCGCCTTTAATGTCCATTCAACCTGCCAATGAAGAAGCGGCAAGGGTTGCTTTTGCGGGCATTCCAATGGGTCATGAGTTTACCTCTTTAGTATTGGCCTTGTTGCAAGCGGGTGGACACCCAGCAAAAGAAGAACAAGCGATTCTAGATCAGATTCTTTTACTAGAAGGTGAGATTAAGCTGGAAACTTATATTTCTCTCTCTTGCCAGAACTGTCCTGAAGTGGTTCAAGCGCTTAACTTGATGTCTGTGCTAAATCCAAATATTAGCCACACCATGATAGATGGTGCCTTGTTCCCGAAAGAGGTGGAAGAGCGCAACATTTTAGCGGTACCAGCTGTCTTCGCTAACGGTGAATTATTCGGTCAAGGACGTATGACCTTGGCAGAAATCGTGAACAAATTAGACACAGGAGCAGAGAAGAAACAAGCAGAGGCACTATCGAAAAAAGAAGCTTATGAAGTGCTTGTTGTGGGTGGTGGTCCAGCGGGTTCTGCAGCAGCTATTTATGCTGCTCGTAAAGGGATTCGTACCGGCGTGGTGGCAGAGCGTTTTGGCGGACAAGTCAGTGATACCATGGCAATAGAGAACTTTATTTCGGTGAAAGCAACCGACGGCCCTAAGCTTGTCGCAAACCTTGAGCAGCACGTTTTAGATTACGATGTTGACCTGCTTAAAACCCAAAGAGCAGCCAATATAGTGAGTGCTCAAGAGAGTGATTCTGGTTTAGTTGAAGTGACGCTAGAAAGTGGGGCTGTGTTAAAAAGCCGATCAGTTATCTTAGCGACAGGGGCGCGCTGGCGTGAAATGAACGTGCCAGGAGAAGCCGAATACAAGGGGAAAGGCGTAGCTTACTGCCCACACTGTGATGGGCCATTATTCAAAGGCAAAAAAGTGGCTGTCATTGGTGGCGGTAACTCTGGAATAGAAGCCGCGATTGACCTTGCAGGTATTGTAGACCACGTGACTGTGCTGGAATTCTCTGATGTGTTGCGTGCCGATGAAGTCTTGTTACAAAAAGCACGCTCTTTAAGCAATGTGACCATCATCAAAAATGCAGCAACAACTGAGGTGCTAGGTGATGGTGCAAGAGTTAATGGCCTAACTTACACAGATAGGCTAACAGGCGACTCTCACAAGGTAGTGCTTGCGGGTATCTTTGTTCAGATAGGCTTGTTGCCGAATACTGACTTCTTAAAAGGCCGTGTTGATTTATCTGATCGAGGTGAGATCGAAATAGATGCGAGAGGCCAGACGTCTATGCCAGGTGTCTTTGCTGCTGGGGATGTGACAACCACACCTTATAAGCAAATCATTATTGCTATGGGCGCCGGCGCTACCGCAGCATTAGGGGCTTTTGATCACTTAATTAGAACATCGGTACCTGTGACTGAGGCTGAAGAAGCCGTGGCTTAAAAGGCGTTATAAAGAACAAAGCGCACTCAATGTTATTGCATTGATGTGCGCTTTTTTTCGGCCTTTTTAAATGCAGATGAAATGCTTTGCACTAATTCACTGGCGAGGTTGGTTGAGTGGATTATCTCTGTCGAGATTACCTTCTGAGTCAGGGATAAAGTCTCTAGGGATTGCAGGCGGTTTTCATTCACTAGGGAAGCGGGCAGAAGGGCGATGCCTAATCCTGCTTCAGCCGCAGCCACGAGGTTTTCTAATACAAGGCTTTCAAAACTGGTTTTAAAGACTCGTTTGCTTTCTTTCATGCTTTGCTTGGCAATGTCTTTAATCATGCAGTCTTGCTCGAAACTTGCTAAAGGTATCTCTTCATAAGCCTTTAAATCAAAGCCGTGGGGTGCTGCCCAAATCAAGGGCTCAATCCAAAGGGAGCTTGCGCTTGTTTTGGCGCCTTCTCCTGTCACTATCGCAATATCAATTTCTTCATTTTTTATTCGTTTACGCAAATTGCGGCTTGAATCACAGATTACCTTGGCATCTAACAAGGGGAGTTCGCTTTTTAGCAGGGGCATGAAATGATGAATAAAGTCTTGAGCGTAATCACTTGGGATGCCAAAGGTGAGATGGCTTTTTTCCTCTTTTACGGTAAGCGCCTGCACAGCTTGATGATTAAGGCTAAGCAGTTGCTCGCTGTAACTTAATAGTTTTATGCCTGCTTGGGTGAGTTTTAAGTCTTGGTTGCTACGAATTAATAATTGTTTGCCAGTGACTTCTTCCAAACGTTTAAGCTGCATACTCACAGCACCTTGAGAGCGAGAAACGGTTTCGGCTGCTAACTTTAACTGGCCTGTTTTGACTATGGCCACAAAGGTTCTAAGTAGGTCTAAATCTAAAATAGGGGACATAGGTTTCTCTAGTTTTATCAAAATAAACCTAGTTCAATATTTCTGAACTAGTTAATTAAAAATATTAGTTTGTCTTAATTATTCTGCCTTTATATTCTCTATTAATAAAGCAATTAAATTTTGAGGTGATGTATGTCTGATTTAGCAAAAGGGTTTATGGAAGGGGTCGTTTTGACAGGCCACGGCGGTTTAGACAAATTGGAATATAGAGACAAGCTCCCTTTGCCTGTGCCTGCTGAAAATGAAGTCTTAGTTAAAGTGCATGCCGCAGGAATTAACAATACAGACATCAATACTCGCATTGGTTGGTATTCAAAAACGGTGACAGGCGATACGAATCAGGTAGCGGAAGACGGCTTAACGGATAACGCGGATGATGGCAGTTGGTCTGGAGAGCCTTTAAAATTTCCTCTTATACAAGGGGCAGATTGCTGTGGTGAAATTATTGCAGTGGGCTCCGGGGTTGATACAAGCCGTATTGGTGAGCGCATTCTTATTAGACCTATGCAGCAAAATCTAAATCAGAATGGTGAACTTAAAAGCATTACCATGGGCTCTGAATGCAACGGTAGCTTTGCTCAATATACTAAAGCGTTAGCACATGAGTGTTACCCAGTTAATTCAAGCCTTAGTTGTACTGAGTTGGCTTCTTTCCCTTGTGCTTATTCAACTGCCGAAAACATGATAGATAGGGTACAAGTAAATGAAACAGATACCGTCTTAATAACCGGGGCGTCTGGCGGTGTCGGTTCAGCAGCGATTCAATTAGCAAAACGCCGAGGCGCTAAGGTGATTGCCGTTTGTGCTAAATCTAAAGCAGAAAGCGTTTTAGCCGTGGGGGCAGATAAAGTGCTAGCAAGGGAAGAAAGCATCTTATTACACCAAGCCCAGGAATCTGTTGATGTAGTGATAGATCTTGTTGCTGGAGATAGCTGGTCTGAATTGATTGATGTACTTAAAGTGCGTGGTCGTTATGCGGTTGCAGGTGCCATTGCTGGGCCTATCGTCGAGATGGATGTACGGACACTCTATTTAAAAGATTTAACCTATTACGGCTGTACCTTTCAGCCTGCCTCAGTGTTTGAAAACTTGGTACGTTATATCAACGATGGTGAGATCAAACCTCTGGTTTCCAAGGTGTATGAATTAAAGCAGATTAAAGAAGCGCAAACCGATTTTTTAAATAAAACCTACATGGGGAAATTGGTCCTGTCCGTTTCATCGTCTCAATAGGTTAAAAAATTAACCTTTTCTCTTAATATGGGAGTTAGGTGACTGGTTAGACGTTTTTAGTATGGTTTTTGAAGGTCTATGTCTTCAAAGACCTCTGAAATTGCTTTTAAAAAGAGCTCTTTAGCTCGGTTTTTATTTACCTCTTTCTTACAAATTACAGCAACACCAAGAGGAAAGCTTTTGATATCTTTTCTTAAGGCTCTTAGTTCTCCTGTTGCTAGGTGAGGTGCTGCAACAGCTTCAGGCAAGAAACAGATGTAATGGCCAGATAGCACCATGGCTATACGTGATTCATAATTGTAAGAGGTTCCTGCCAAGCTCATTTTACTAAGGTTCTTATAAACTTCTTGGTGTGGTTTAAGACCTGCATGTATTGCTCTTGCATCATTGATCATTAACTCAGTGAGATCTTCATCCTGTATTGAATAGAGTGGATGAGATCGGCCACAATAAAGGTAGTTGAAATCAGTAAAAAGATGAGTGTATGCCAAACCTTCAAGGTGTCTATGGTAGGGAATAAAGCCAATGTCCATTTCATCATTAAGCACTTTACGCTCTATATCGTTCATGCTTTCGACAAAAGTAGACAGTTCGACACTAGGGGCGTCATGGCAAAATTGATCAATGATTTGCGGCAGTTTACACCGGCTATCAAGGCTTAAGGTGTCACTTAGAGCAATGTTTAATTGTCCTGTTGGTGTGTGGCTGAGATTGTTAATGGTATTGCGTAAGTCTTCAAATGATTCCAGTAACTTCTTAGTTTGTTGATAAACCACAGCCCCTTCTTCTGTTAGTGCGAACCCTGCACGTCCTCTTTTACAAAGCACTAAGTTTATTCGTGTTTCAAGGTTAGCAATATGATTGCTGATGTTTGGACGGCTAATATTTAACGTTGTTTCAGCTGCGGCAAAACCTCCGCAATCAACTACAGCTTTAAAAACACGTAGCTGCTTTAACTCAATGTCACTAATTTGCCCTAGTGTTGCATTCTTTGAAGTCATTTTCTTCTCTTTGATCGATATAAATATACCTTTTTACATCTCTACCTAAGTGAGAAATTTTTATCAGGTAAGGTCTAAGTGATTTGATATATAAGTAATTATAAGGTTTTAGAATAGATGAAAAGGTTATATAAAATGTCCCTTAATAGGTATTGAAAACTAAACCTTTACGTGCATTTGGTCAAATTTATCCTTGAAATTTCTTATGGGATCATCCTCTTGAAACAGATCATGACAAACGCATCACATGAGGATAAAAACAAATGTTAGACAATGTGAAAAAAATCAAATCAAAACTAGCTACTTCTACTTTAGCCCTTACTTTGGGATTGAGTGTTATTGCCACTGACCTTGCTGCTGCCGATCATAATTGGCGTTTTAGTAATTTATATAGCCGTGGTACTGCTTTTGGTGAGCTTTATGAAGGATTAGGCAAAGATATCGAGCGCTTATCTGAAGGAAAGATTAAGGTACAAACACTTTATTCTGGTGAAGGCGTGGGAACCTCGGGTTTATTGGGGGCAGTAAAATCAGGATTAATTACGATGGGAGCCCCTTTTCAGTCTATGCATGCAGGAGAGCTACCTGCTGGCGTTGTTGAAATAGGTTTGCCTGGTGGTACTGAGGATGCTGGTGAACTGTATGCTTTATTCCATAAAAAAGGTTGGGGTGAAGTGCTTGAAAAAGCTTATGGATCACAGGGTATGGTGTGGTTAGAGCCTTATATTCAGCCACCTGTTTATATCATTACGAAAGAACCAATTCAGTCTGTAGAAGATTTTAAAGGTATGAAGATTAGGGCTCCAGGTGCTTACGGTAAATTTTTGAGAAACCTTGGGGCTTCACCTGTTTCTTTGGCATGGAGCGAGATCTATACCAGTTTGGCAACAGGGGTAATTGATGGCTCGATTGGCAGTAACTTGATTGATCATAGAGATGGTAATCATGTGGAAGTTGCAAAGTATATGTATCCACTACCACTTGCGGGAGCGCAAGTTTTACCCATTGTGGTGAATCGTGGTGCATGGAGAAAGTTACCTGATGATCTAAAAGCTGCGGTTAGAGAGGCGACTGAGATTCATGCACAAAAACAACTAGAAAAATCAAGACAATGGGAATCAGAAGCCTTAGAGAAGATGATTTCTCAAGGGCTAAAATGGAGCCCTGCTGCTAGTGATCAAGATAAACAAGCGTGGGCGCAAGCTGGCTCTGGTTTATGGGATGAGTATGCTGCGAAAGATAAATATAGTAAGCAGTTAATCGATATTCTTAAACAAGATCTTTAACAGGGTATTTAGTCAGAGGTGTTAAAGGCATCTCTGACTTTTTTTATGTCTTAAAATCCTTGGGTAATGCCAATGTTTATTATTCTAATAAAAAGGCTGTGTCTTAGTATCGATCTTATTGTCATGCTATTTGGTAAAACAGCGTCTTTTCTAATGCCTTTGATTGCTGTCATTGTGGCATTTGAAGTGTTTTCTCGTTACTTCCTTGGGGCGCCTACTATTTGGGCCTACGATTTATCTCTTTTTATGTTTGGTTATATGGCTGCACTTGGTGGAGCCTATGCTCAACAACAAAAGTCACATATTAATGTCGATATCTTGTACATACAGGTATCACAAAAAACAAAATGCATTTTTAACATTTGCTCATTTTCGCTAGGTATTATCTTTTTACTTGTGATGCTAGATACGGGTTATGAAAAATATCTAGAAGCCATTGAATTTGATTACCGTCGTCAAAGTGAGTGGGCTCCGCCTATGTATCATTTTTGGCTTATGGTCATGCTTGCCTGTGGTCTTTTTATTGCGCAGTTCATAAGAGATATCTTGCTAAATCTTTATGAGTTAATTACTGGAAATATATTAATCGAATTAAAAGAGGCAGAAACAGATGGCTATTGAGATGTTAACCGGCATTCTGCTTTTATGCATTTTAGTGTTTTTTGCATTAGGTGCGCCTGTGGGATTAGCTTTGGGCGGTATTGCCATGGGAATAGGCTATATGACATGGGGAGAAGGCATCTTTAATGTCATTCCTACTACTTTAGAGGCAACTTACTTTAGTTTTATCCTACTTGCCATTCCTCTTTATATTTATATGGGGCAGCTACTTACTAAGTCCGGCATTGGTGATGCCATGTTTAATGCCAGTCAATTAGTGATTGGCAAAGTACGAGGCTCGTTAGCCATTAGCGTAATAGGTGTTTGTTCCATGATAGGTGCCATGGTCGGTATTATTGGGGCAGGCATTATGACCTCGGGCAGTATCGCCTTAAGGCCTATGCTAGAGCGTGGTTATGATAGACGCATGGCTTTGGGGGTTATCATGGCTGGTGGTGGTTTAGGGATATTAATACCTCCAAGTATTCCAATGATTATGTTTGCTGCTGCAACTCAAAACTCCATTGGCCGTATGTTCTTAGGGGCCATGGTACCTGCATTATTGATGATTCTGCTGCTAATTTGCTATGTCGTGATCAGTTGTAAAATCAACCCGGATAAAGCGCCTCTAGATTTAGAACAAAATGATTATGAAGAGCAAACCCCTAAGCAGAAGTTTCGCATTTTACGAGATGGATTTTTTTCGATTTTGCTGATCGTCACTGTTCTTGGCAGTATTATTACTGGTATTGCTACCCCTACCGAATCAGGAGCAATCGGTGTTGTTGGAGCTATCTTGCTAGCGATTGTTTTTAAGCGATTTAAGCTAGATATGTTTCGATCTGCTGGGATTCAAACGGCAATTTTAGTCAGTGTCGCAATGTGGGTTATCTTTGGAGCATCGGTATTTAGTAATTTCCATCTATTGATGGGGGTTCAGTCCATGGTCGCTAATTTTACCGATGGCTTAAACCTTCCACCGATTATGATCATCATAATGTTTCAAATTATTATGCTGCTCTTAGGTTTTATCATAGATGAATTCATTATTGTTTTAATGTGCGCACCATTATTTACTCCAATAGCCGTAGGATTAGGATATGACCCTATATGGTTTGGCATCCTGATGATCATCAATATCTTAATTGCAGTACAAACACCTCCCTATGGGTTTGCTTTGTTTTACCTAAAAGGTATTGCTCCAGCTAATGTGGGCATGGGGGAGATCTATAAATCTGTCACGCCGTTTATTTTGCTCAATTTGACTGTACTTATTTTATGTATGGTGTTTCCAGATATTATTCTTTGGTTACCTAATAAGGTCATGGGGTGAGTTATGTTTAAAAAAATACTCGTCGCTTTTGATATTGCCCATAATGAGCAAGTGCCTTATTTGCTGAAAGCAGCCTTTGAAGTGTTAGATCAAGAGGGCGGTCAGATTTGTTTGTTTTATGCTGACCCTAACTTAGAGCAAGGTATTAGTACCCAGCAACTGGAGGAGCAAAATATCAGGCACCATAAAGAAGAAGTGAAATTTGCAATAGCGTCTTTAATGGCTTCCATTCAAAATACTTTTTCTGAGAAAGAAGTGTCTGCAATTAAATGTCATACCCAACAAGGTAGTGTTCATGAACAGATATTAAAACAGGCCAAAGCACTCGATGTTGATGCTATTATTTTAATGTCCAAAAAACCTGGCTTCTCAAGTTACTTTATTGGTTCAAATGCAGATAGAGTTGTGCGTCATGCTAAGTGCTCTGTATTTGTGATCAGACACTGATTGGGTTGTGATCTTTTGGTACGATAAAGCCAGCGATTGGTTGAATAACAATCGCTGGCTTTGGCTCAGCTTTAGCATTTAATCAACATATTCATATGCTGCAATATTGAGCACTATTTTACCTGTCGCTTTACCTGCCTCACTGCGCTGATGGGCTGCTTTCACTTCTTCTAGAGGGTAAACAGAGTCCAGATGCACTGTGATTTTTTCTGCATCGATTAGCTCTGCAATTTTGCCAAGATCATTTCCGTCAGTTTTTACCAACATACGCGTAAACTGGATATTATTGGTAACTTGAGTACCTTCTGGGAGCTCATCTAAGGTCGAAATAAGTTGGCCGTTAGGTTTTATTACATCTAATGATTTGACGAGATTTTCTTGACCGCCAATGGCTGCTAATACTATGTCTACTTCTTCAATAAGTTTGCTAAAATCTTGTGTTTTATAATCAATAAACTCATCGGCTCCTAAACTTTTAACATAGGTTTCTTTTGTGCCTGATGCACTAGCGATGACATGAGCTCCAAGATAGTGAGCAATTTGTACAGCAAAACCACCCACACCCCCTGATGCGTTTTGAATAAAGACTTTTTTGTCTTTGGCATTTTCTAAGTTGAGCCCTGCGTCTCGGGTAAGAGCTTGCCAAGCTGTTACTGCTGCTAAAGGGACGGCTGCGGCTTGCTGCATATTAAGCTTATTCGGCTTTGACCTTACTAATTCGGCATCAACTGCCACATACTCAGAATAAGTGCCTTGTTTGCCGATATCAGTGAAAGCAAATACCTGATCGTTAAGGTTGATGCCACTGACATCATTGCCTATTTGAGCCACTTCACCGGCTAAATCCCAGCCTAAAACGAGTGGGAGCTGGTGGGTGTCTGTTCCTGCTAGCATGCCGTTACGAATGTGAAAATCAACTGGGTTTAAACCGGCTGCTGCGACCTTGATTAAGACTTGGTCGGCATTAATTTGAGGTGTATCGAGCGTGCCAACTTGTAAATTTTCATGGCTACCATATTGATTGATAAAGGCGGCTTTCATTTGAGTTTTAATGCTTTTATTCATTGTCTTATTTCCTGTGTATTTTGCCTTTTAGGCTGTATTCGAGTTAATGCCAGTATTGAAGATTAAATACATATCTTCAAATTAATGATTGGTATGAAAATCATTGATAAAAATGATGTGTTTATATAAGGTTTGTCTAACTTAATGGTTTTTAATGACCTTGTTTTATCAAAAGGAGAGCGAAAATGGCGAAGACGGACCTCAATCTCGTTGTGATTTTTGATGCCATCATGAAGGAGAAATCTATCACTGCAGCGGCAGATAGCCTTGCTATGACTCAGCCATCTGTATCAAATGCTGTTTCTCGCATGCGCCATGCTTGGAAAGACCCTTTATTTGTAAAGGATGGCAGAGGCATAAGACCGACTCCTTATGCCAGTAAACTTTGGAAAAGTGTGGCCGAACCTCTTGCTCAAATTAACCATGCAATTGCCCCTGATTATTTTGATCCATTAACCTCTAAAGCCAGTTTTCGCATAGGTATCACGGATGGTTCTGCTTCTATTGTCTGGCCTGAACTTAGGCATATTATTGAGCAAGAAGCGCCAAATATTAATATATATGCTGTGCCTTATAAGGTGGATGGAGAGCTTTTATTAAATAATGCCGATGTGGATCTGGTGTTTGATTATTATGATGGCAGTAGTAATAGTAATGAAATTAGTTCTAAAGTGATGTACGAAAATCATTTTGTGACTGTGATGCGCGCAGATCATGTGCTAGCAGATAAAGAGTTAACCCTTGAGCGTTATCTAGAAGCTGAGCACTTAATGGTATCTTTATCTGGCGATATATGCGGGATAGTGGATGACAAGCTTGCTGAGCTTGATAGTAAGCGGCGAACCGCTATGACAGTAAATAGCTTTGCCAGTGCAATTAACCTTATCAAGCAAACACGTTTAATTATTACCATGCCCTATGCCGTGATAGCAGAACACCTTGAAACGAGCGATCTTGTGTTAAAACCCGTTCCATTAGAGCTCTCTAGTATCAAGATTAGTTTAGCTTGGCATAGCCGTAATAATCACTCGCAAGCATTGAAATGGTTGATAGGGGTATTGGATAGAATTATTGATTCTAAACGCCATTTATTTAATTTTGATTTACCACATGCTTAATCGGTATATTTCTTTAGGAATTGCTCATAAATAATTTGCAATATAGGAGCTCTTGGGGCTTACTACGCCGTGATAAAACTAGGCCATTTGAACAGGGTTTAATTTTATAGGGACTTTTTACTTTAAAATGGAAATATAGGTAATTTAAACATGAAAAAAACATTAGCTGTTGCAGCACTTACTACTCTTCTTTTAGCAGGTTGTTCTACTCAAAAATTCAACTTGAATCCAGGTGCTGATTTAACCTCTGATGCGAGTCTTACAACATCTCAAACTTTCTTTGTAAGTGGTATTGGTCAAGAGACTGAAGTGAATGCGGCAGAAGTATGTGGTAGTGCTGATAAAGTAGCTCAAGTACTGACTAAACAAACTTTCATTAATGGTTTGTTGGGCGCTGTAACTTTTGGTATTTACACACCTCGTACTGTCGAAGTTCGTTGTGTAGGCTAAGCCTAAAATAGATTTGGAAAAGGCGTGCTGTTATCTTAACAGCATGCCTTTTTTATTATCTAAATCTCACGACTTTCAATAAGTCTAACGTCTTCGCTAAATCTAATGCTTTTCTATAAATCTAATGGAATTTCAACCGAGACTTTTTGCTGTTTCATTGAAAAGAGGGTATTGGCGTTATGTACCCCTTTGTGATTCAAAATATTCTGGGTTAAAAACTCTTGATAGGCTTCCATATCCTTGGCCAACATTTTCAATAAATAATCACAACCACCAGATACGGCATGGCATTCTAAAATCTCAGGGCAGCGGTTCACCATGGCCAAAAAGTCGGCCACTGTGTCAGGGTGGTGGTTATCTAAAGTGACCTCAGCAAAGGCACAAATCTTAAGGCCAATTTTGTCTGAATTAATGATGGCGGCATAACCTTTTATGTAGCCGTCTTCTTCCAAACGTTTCACTCTTCGCCAACAAGGCGCATTGGATAAGGACACCTTTTCAGCTAGGTCTCGATTGGACAAACGACCGTCTTCTTGTAAGGCCCCTAATATTTCAGAATCGACTCTATCTAATGACATAGCAATTTATTCTCTATTTATTGTTGTTTTGAGATACATATGTTTCTTATTGTGACAAAAACACCAAACAAAAAGCAATCAAGTTTCTCAAAACATAGATTAGAATTTAATCAGGTAGGGCATTTAGTGAAAATTAACTTTCCCATTGATGCTTGCAAATAAGAATAAAATTACCTCCCTGATTAGTATCTGCCTGCGTTTTTGTTGCTGTGGTTAACTAGGTATGGTTAGCCAGGTTATGAGGCAGCATGCTGTGGTATGAAGGGATAGAGAGGACAGGATAATGCAATCTTTGGCAGCAAATCTTTCGGCAGCTAAGATCGAAAAGAATAACGATGTACCCCTTAACGAATTGGATAAAGCAACTTGGCTGAAGCCGAAAACTGACTGGTTCCAATTAGTACATACCTTACTTACTTCTCGCTATATGGACGATGTTGAAGAACAAGATTTAGTACCAGCAAAACTTGTCTTTAATCAATTCTCAGCTCGTGGACATGACTTCGCACAAATTCTATTAGGTTCTCTTTTAACTCACCCTCATGATGGTGCAACGGGTTACTACCGTTCTCGTCCTTTTGTTTTATCTTTGGGTTTATCTATGGACGATGCACTTGCTTCTGGGATGGCTAAATCTGGTGGTTACAGTGATGGACGTGATATTGGTGTGGTGTGTAACTATGCTAACCAAGAGCGTAATGGCGCCATGTTATTTCCTATGTGTGGTGGCGTTGGCTCTCAGTATTCACCTATCTCGGGTTGGGCTCAGTCTATTGTTTATCATAGAGATCAACTTAAAGATGAAGCATATAAAGGCGCTATTGGCTTATCCATGGGGGGGGATTCTTCCATGTCTACCAGTGGTTTTTGGGCGGCATTAAATATCTCTACAACGAATAATTTACCTCACCTTTTTTATATTGAAGATAATGGTTATGGCATTTCTGTTCCGCAAACAGTGCAAACACCAGGGGGGGATCAGGTTGCTAACTTAGCGGCTTATAAAAACTTAAAAATTATTGATGGTGATGGTACTGACCCCTACACAGCGCCAGCGCTTATCGTAGAAGCAGTTGAATATGTGAGAAGCGGCAAAGGGACATGTCTTCTCAGACTTAAAGTACCACGCTTGTGTGGCCACACTTTCCAAGATACCCAAACCTATAAACCTGCTGATTTACTTGCCCAAGAAAAAACGCAAGATCCATTGCCTAAACTGCGCGAATTTTTACAAGACAAAGGCATTATGGATGAGCAGCAATGGCTAGCACTTGAAGAGCAAACTCATGCAGAAGTATTAGCCGCTGTGGCAAGAGTGAAGCTGAGACCTGAGCCTAAAATCGAAAATATTACCCGTTATGTATATGCCGAAAAAGATGAGCAAGGCCAAGCTGAACTGCAGTTAAGAGGCGGCTTACATGCGGATCACCATGTGTTTCCACAAGTGAGCGAGCAAGCCAAACCAGAAGGTGCTCGTTTAAATATGTTGGCATCGATTCGTAAGGTGCTCGCCCATGAGTTAGAAACTAACCCTAAGGTATTGGTGTTTGGTGAAGACGTTGGACCTAAAGGAGGCGTGCATGCAGCGACCTTAGGGCTTAATGAAGCTTATGGTGATTTAAGAGTTTTTGATACTAGCTTATCGGAAGAGGGCATTATTGGTCGTGCCGTAGGGATGGCGTTAGCAGGTTTGATGCCTGTACCTGAAATTCAATTTAGAAAATATGCCGAACCTGCTAGTGAGCAGATTACCGATACTGGCATTATGCGCTGGCGTACCAATAACCAATTTGCAGCACCTATGGTAATACGTATTCCAGGGGGCTTTGCTGGTCGTGGTGATCCTTGGCATTCAATGTCGGATGAAGTGGAGTGGGCGCACAAAACCGGTTGGCAAGTGGTAATGCCTTCTAATGCAGAAGACGCTGCTGGCCTATTGCGTTATGCCTTAAGAGATAATAACCCGACTATCTTTTTTGAGCACAGAACCTTGCTTGATAACCGTTGGGCCCGTAGACCTTACCCTGGTGATGACTATGTGATTCCTTTTGGTAAGGCGAAAACCTTAACCCAAGGAGACAAGCTAACCGTGGTGTGTTGGGGGGCCATGGTAGAGCGCTGTGAACAAGCCGCAATTGAGTTAGATCTTGGTATCGAAGTCATCGATTTACGAACTATTCAGCCTTGGGATAAAGAGGCGGTCCTTGCTTCTGTTAAGAAAACTAGCCGTTGTTTGATCGTGCATGAAGATAATATGACAGCAGGCTTTGGGGCTGAGATAGCTGCCATACTCGCCAAAGAAGCCTTCTTCGATTTGGATGCACCGATTGAGCGTTTAGCCATGCCAAATACCCCTGTGCCGCATAACATTAATTTGTTAAATGCTGTTGTCCCTACCACTGAACGTATTGAACTTGCCATGCAAGATCTGATTGAGATTTAAGGAGATTAGCATGCAAGCACTTATAGATATTGTATTACCCGCAGATCAGTTAGAAGGTACTTCGGCGGTATTAAGTAAATGGCTCATTAATGTGGGTGAAGAAGTTAAGCAAGGCGACCCTATTATCGAATTAGAAACCGACAAGGTGGCTATGGAGATATGTGCTAATCAGGATGGAGTGTTAGCTGAAATAATGATGCACGAAGGGGATGATGTCCCAGTTGAAGGCATTTTAGGGCGTCTTTCAGAATCAGGTGTAGTAGCACAAGATTCGAAAGTTACGCAAACTGTACCACAAGTAAAAGAAAGTGAAGCCTTTCACTCGGATGAAGAGACCTATCAACAGTCCGCTAGTAAATTAGTTGGGCCAGCTGTTAGGCGTTTGTTGAGACAGCACAGCCTTGATTTATCTCAGATACAAGGTACGGGTCGATATGGTCGAGTGACACTTTGTGATGTCAAAGCTCATCTGGCTCAAATGGGTGAAACTGTTCCTCAAAGTGTTAGTCAAAAGCGTGTGACTAAATCGCGTTTAACTCGTCATGATCATGATGCTAGACCGCTAGTTGGCGAGATGAAGCCCCACACAAGTATGCGTAAGAGCATTGCAAAACACATGACAGATAGCTTGTTGCATACCTCTCCCCATGTAACTAGCGTATTTGAAATGGACATGACAAATATTATTGAACATAGAAAATGGCATAAGAAAGAGTTTGCAGAGCTTGGGGTTAACCTGACTTATACCGCTTACTTTTTGTCTGCTTGTGTTAAAGCATTACAAGCTGTGCCAGAGGTTAATGCTCGCTTTCATGAAGAAGGTTTAGAGTTATTTAAAGACATTAATATCGGTGTCGGGACGGCGTTAGCGAATGATGGTTTGGTTGTGCCTGTTGTGCAACAAGTTCAAGAAATGAATCTGTTTGAGATTGCCTATGGGCTTAATCAGCAAATAGAAAAGGCCCGTACCGGAAAACTTCAGCCTAGCGATATGAAAAATGGCACCTTTACCATTTCTAATCACGGTGTCAGTGGTAGTTTGCTCGCAGCACCTATCATCATTAATCAACCTCAAGTGGCGATTTTAGGTATAGGTAAACTGGATAAACGAGTAGTGGTAAAAGAAGTGGACGGGGTGGATACCATGGTAATCAAGCCTATGTGTTACGTTTCTCTTTCTATGGATCACAGGGCTTTAGATGCCCATCAAACTAATCGTTTTCTACAAGTATTTGTAGATGCTATTCAAGACTGGGGCTAACTAGTCTCATAGCGATACATTCAAAAAAAACGGGCTTCATATTAAGTGAAGCCCGTTTTTTAGCTTAATTAAAATGGTTCAGAGGTGATTAATCCCCTAAGGCAATCCCTTCACGTCTTGGGTCTGCACCACCTTGGAAACCATCTCCATCAATAATGATGCCCTGTAAACCAGAGTTCAAATCACGCACATTCACTTTAAAGCCCATTTCAGCTAGCTGAGAGCCTAGCTTTTCTGCGCTTGTGCCTTTTTCAACATCATAAGTACCAAAACGGTTAAGCATGTTCGGTAAGCTAATTGCTGACTGAATATCCATGCCCCACTCAAGGTGAGCAATTAACGTTTTAGCTACATAGCCAATAATACGAGAGCCACCCGGTGAGCCTAGTACTAGATAAGGCTTACCGTCTTTAAGTACGATAGTTGGGGACATAGACGAGCGAGGGCGTTTGCCTGGTTCTAAACGGTTAGCAATTGGAAAACCATCCTTATGAGCTCTAAATGAGAAGTCGGTTAATTCATTATTCAATAAGAAACCATTACTCATGACACGTGAGCCAAAACCATTCTCAATTGTGGTTGTAACAGAGACAGCATTACCCTCAGCATCGACAATCGAAATATGGCTGGTGGATGGTAGTTCGATCGAAATATCATCCGCTTGCGCAATAGGGTGATTCCAACTTGGGTTACCTGGTTTTACCTCTTTAAGTGCTTCTCCTGGTGTGATCAGTGCGGCTCTTTCTTTCAGATAGGAAGCATCTAGCAAACCTTGTGGCATAGGGACGAAGTCTGTATCTGCCATATAACGACCACGGTCTGCGAAGGCTAAACGTGATGCATCACCAATAATTTGCCAAGCTTTTGCCGAGTCTGGCCCCATAGAAGCAAGATCAAATTCGCCTGTTATTCCCATAATTTGCCCAATCGTAAGGGCGCCAGAGCTTGGTGGACCCATGCCACAAATATCATATTGCTTGTAAGCAAGGCAGGTTGTCGCTCTTTCTTTAATCTGATAACTGGCAAAGTCGATTTCGTTTAAGACACCTGGGTTATCTTCAATACCGCGGACTTTCTTGACGATATCTTTGGCGATATGGCCTGTATAAAATGCATTTGCACCATTGTTAGCAAGGGTGTCTAAGGTTTGTGCATAAGCTGAGTTTTTAAGTAAGGTACCTTCTTTTAATGGTTCGCCATCAGCATCAAAAAAGTAAGCTTTAGTGGCAGGGTACCTTGCTAATCTTTCTTTGCCGCCTTCAATAGAACTTGCTAGGCGAGCTGAGACTTCAAAGCCATCCTCAGCCGTTTCAAGAGCGGGTTGGAGTAATCGACTCCAAGATAAACGGCCATACTTTTCATGTAAGTCACCCATGAGTTTCACTGTACCTGGTGTACCTACAGAGCGGCCACCGACAACCGCATCATAGAACTTTAATGGTTTGCCATTTTCATCTTGGAATAGTTCAGGTGTCGCTTCTTGTGGTGCGGTTTCACGGCCATCAAAGGTAGTCAGCTTTTTTAACTTTGCATCATAATAAACAACAAAAGCACCGCCACCTAAACCAGAAGACTGAGGCTCCACAAGGCCTAACATCATTTGTACTGCAACGAGCGCATCTATGGCTGAGCCACCTTCACTTAAAACTTTATAACCCGCTTGAGTAGCGATCGGGTTGGCGGCAGCCACCATAAAATGGTTAGATTTAACTAAGTCTTTATTTAGCCAAGCATTGGAAAGTTCAGGGGCAACTGTGTCTGCAACTTGTCCTGCGCCCACAGCCATGCCACTTAAACTGAACCCTAAAATACCAGCAGCTATATGACTGCTAAGCTTCTTTTGTGTAAAAGTCATCTCTATTTCCCTGTTTTATAATTAAAGTTATTTAGAAGAGGCTATAAATATAATCATACGTTGAAACTTATGTTAAGACTTTTATTCTAAAAAATTATAACTATATTCACTTTGATTATAACTAAAGTTATAAATATTTTATGTTAAGCATTAAATATGCCTATGCTTCCTCATATTAAATTTAATTAGAGTCAGAAAACGCTTTGAACGAGGTTTTTAATTAAGGGTATATATTATTTAGTTATATAAAAAAACCGGCTAAGGAGACCGGTTTTTTTATATTTAGTGAAAGGCTAGATCTAGAAAATTAATCCCCTTTAAGCGTCTTCATAAGGTGACTTTTTTGTAAGGCTTTATTGTTTAATTGATGATAACAAACTCAGGTTAGTGACGAGGTTCCTTACCCCATGGGCATGATCTTCTTCAAACACATTGTCTTTTAGCCACTCATCGACTGTGGCTATGTTTACCTTGACCACTTGCGGTCTAACATTCCAGGTTACTTGATAAGGAGACGCTTTTTCGTTGTAGCCAGGGCCGGTGGTTGAGCCAATATATTCAACGGCTTTACCTGTATTGGATGGGATGTTTGGCGCTTGTGGTCTGTCATTAACAGTGTCTACAGCAGTTAAATATAAAAAGTTTTGTGCTTTTTTATCATTCACTAGTACATAGACTTGCGTTTCAACTCTTAATTGTGGGTTGCCATTTTCTTTGGTTAGGCAAGATCCAAGTGTTGGGCCTGGAGTAACTTTAGCGGTTGAATAAACATAGTGAACTTCGATGGTATCGCCTGGATATAAACCTCCATGTTCACTTTCTCCCACTGTATGCTCATAGGGCATGAGTTCACTCTTATTAAACTTGCCTGTGTACTCAAAGCCTGTTTGATAACCGTGACCATCGCCATTGCCTGCGAAATGGGTAAACTCACCCCCTTTATGCTCGGCATTTTTATGAAAGTGTATGTTACATAAATTCATTTGAGTGGAAGCAGGTGATAAGCCAAAAATAATGTCATTTTTTCCTTCCAGCGAATCTATGTCTCTAGGTGATTGGGGACCATAACCCTTACCAGCTGTATTGCTTTCTAGCATGGCTCTCTGGTTTGCAATGACGCTATCAGCAACAGCATTTGAAGAGGTGCTAGCAGCATGGGCTGCGACGGAAAAAATTGAACTGGTAACAAGACCTATTACAAAGGTATTTTTCATAGAGACTTCCATTTGTTTTCCATGTTTAAGTAATTATTAGCACCTCAACGCAAGTCTAAATACAGCTTGTTAATAAGGTGCGCTTAACTCGACTTTTCAAGCCATAAGCCTAGTTTCTTTTGAGATGCTCGGCATGTTTTTTTCATTTCTTTGAGTCAAGTCTAATCAAAATGCTGACCCGAATAATACCAATATGCAGATAACTTCATGTTTGAGTGGGTTTCCCTGAAAAAGTATTAAATATTGAGACTCATTTTGGAGAGGTATTCAGCTTGACCTGAAAAGCCTTCACACTTTCATCAAGGCTTTTCATGCCGTCTTATAAAGAAGTCCTGTACAATGCGCTCCATTCGCGAAGAATCGCTAAGTTATTATTTGAGTACAGGTTTGTCATGAGTAAGTTATTTGTAATTGGAATGGGGCCAGGAGATCTGGATCTGGTCGCACCTAAAGCCCTTGCTGCATTAAAGGCCAGCACAGACATGGTGGCCTATGGTTATTATTTGGATCTGTTAGGCGATATTTGCCACAACAAAACCCACCATGATTTGCCTTTAGGTGAAGAAATTGCCAGAGCGCGATTAGCTTTAGATCTGGCTGCATCAGGTAAAACAACCGCTCTAATTTCGAGTGGGGATATTGGTATTTATGCTATGGCGACCTTGGTGTTTGAATTGCTAGATCAGCAGTTACAAGGTAAAGAGTCTCACTCTGAATGGTTAGATGTCGAGATTGAAGTGGTGCCAGGTATTTCTGCGATGCAGGCGGGTGCGAGCAAAGTCGGTGCTATGTTAGGGCATGACTTCTGTACCATTTCTTTGTCCGATTTATTAACCCCATGGGAAAGTATTGATAAACGTATTCACGCTGCGGGCGCGGGTGATTTTGTGGTCTCTTTTTATAACCCAGTATCAAGAAAGCGTGATTGGCAATTAAACCATGCCCGTGATGTTTTATTGAAGTATCGTCCAGCGACGACTCCCGTCATGATTGGGCGACAATTAACACGTCCTGATGAAGAGATTACCTTCACAACCTTAGCGAAGTTAGATGCTAAAGATGTAGATATGTTTACCATGGTGAGTGTGGGTAACAGTGAATCTCGTCATATTCAAAATGGTGAGAAAGATTGGATTTATACGCCTAGGGGCTATTCTAAAAAACTCTAATACTGAGGCATTAAGGCAGAGAAAATGAAAGTCTACTTTATTGGTGCAGGTCCTGGTGACCCTGATTTAATGACAATTAAGGGCATGAAAACCTTGAGTGCTTGCCCTGTTGTACTTTATGCAGGTTCCCTTATTCCAAGAGAAGTGATTGCCAGTGTAGAAGAAAGCGCTGAAGCAATTTATAACACGGCAGAAATGAACTTAGATGAAACCACAGCAGTGATTGAAAAGGCGCATCTAGAAGGTAAGGATGTGGCTCGTTTGCAGTGTGGTGATCCGTCTTTGTATGGTGCAATTGGCGAGCAAATTCGCCGTATTGAAGCACTAGACATCGATTATGAAGTGATTCCAGGTGTCAGCGCTGTTGCGGCTTCTGCTGCTCTATTACGTAAAGAGCTAACCTTATCGGGTGTGTCCCAGACCATCATAATGACACGCTATGAAGGTAAAACGCCTTTCCCTGAAAGAGAGCGTTTACCGGCGCTTGCTAAAAGTGGTGCAACGCTCGCGATCCATTTGGGTGTTACCAAGATACATAAAATAGTTGAAGAGCTAATACCTCACTATGGCGCTGATTGCCCGGTAGCTGTTTGTTATCGCTCAAGTTGGCCTGATCAAGACTATGTGACTGGCACTTTGGCTGACATAGTACAAAAAGTACGTGAGAAAAAATTCACCCTAACTAGCCTTATTTTGGTTGGCCATGTGCTGGATACTGACGACTTTAATGACTCTTATTTATACGATAAAAACCAACCTAATTTATTCCGTAAAAAGCAGCGTGCCCCAAAGGCAGATAAGATGCTTAACGAGAACAAGGACTAGATAATGCAACTTAATAAAATTCCAACAACTATTGTTACTGGCTTTTTGGGCAGCGGTAAAACCACCTTACTTTCTAATGTTTTAAAGCAAGCCCAAGGCAAGCGTATTGCTGTGATTGTGAATGAGTTTGGTGAGCTAGATATTGACTCTGATTTACTACGTTCATGCCCACTAGACTGTGATGATGAAGAGGCGAGTACAACACAAAACGGTGAAGATGGTTTTTATGAACTCGCCAACGGTTGTATCTGCTGTACCGTTGAAGAAGAGTTTCTGCCTGTTATGCAGCAGTTAGTCGCGCGTCGTGATGATATAGACCATATTTTGATTGAAACCAGTGGTTTGGCGTTACCTAAGCCATTAGTACAAGCCTTCAACTGGCCTGGCATTCAAGAATATTGCACGGTTGATGCTGTGATTACTGTGGTTGATGGTCCAGCAGTTGCTGCAGGCCGATTTGCTCATGATGAAGCGTTAGTGCAAAAGCAACGCTTAGCAGATGAGAGCTTAGATCATGACCCAAGTTTACAAGAGTTATTGGATGATCAGTTAAGTGCAGCTGATTTAGTGGTCGTCAGTAAAAATGATTTACTCGCCGAAGCTGAACGTGAGCAAGTTAAAAAAGTGGTTGCTCATAAAGTGCCCGACACAGTGAAAACGGCGTATATTGACAATGGTGTAGCAGCATTAGACATGCTACTAGGCATGGATGCGGCGTCTGAAACGCGTATTGATCATGTACATAATCACCATGACCATCACCATGCACATGGTGAGCATCATGATCATGCCCACGACCATTTTGACTCTTTTGTGATTAGTATCGGCGAAGTGGACTCTGATCGCTTAGAGCTGGTTCTAAATGGTTTAATTGCGTCTCACAATATCTATCGTGCCAAAGGCTTTGCAGCGGTAGCAGGTAAACCTATGCGTCAGGTTTTCCAAGCGGTAGGTAAACGTCTTGATAAATACTTTGACCGTTTGTGGAATGCAGAAGAAGCACGCCAAACTCAATTAGTCTTTATTGGTAAAGGCATTTCTAAAGACGCTGTTGAGGCTGAATTAAATAAAGCCTTGGCTTAGCTTTGGTTTTGATTAGTTTAGTTTTAAGCCTGATTGAATAAACGAAATAGGAAATAATAAGTGCATCTTTTAGCAGCGAAACCGGGTGGCTTTGTCGATGATGAAGGTATTATCGACCTTGATCAAAGCCCTGCTGATATTGTGTGTTTAGCTGCTGCTGACTCCTTGTTGTCTGCCTTGGCTCAAGGTGTAACAGCCCTTGATAAAACGCTGGATGATAGGCAAAGGCCTAGTATACGCCTCGCTAATTGGATGCAATTGTTAAAGCCTGCAGCCTATGATCTTTATGAAGATAAGGTGCTTGAAAAGGCTAAGTTAGTCGTTGTGTCTTTTTTAGGGGGCAAGAATTACTGGCCCTATGGCTATGAAAGGTTGGTGGCTTGGTCTAAAGCGAAACCTGGCCGTACTTTGGTTATGGTGCCTGGGGATGATGTGCCAGATCCAGAGCTTGCTGCAGCCTCTAACCTAGGGGATCTTGAAAACCATAAGGTTTGGCGTTTTTTACGTGAAAGTGGCACAGAGAACCTGACTTCCTTTTGGCATTTTTTGTTTGATCAGGTGTTTGCTCTTAGCCAATACACTTGGCAAGAGCCTAAGGCACTGGCTTCTTGCCTGGTTTACTTAAAGGGGGGCGCCTCTAGTCTTGTTGAGTGGCGCTCTCATTATGTAGACCAGTTGCAACAGGATGAAAACTCAAGGCCAGTTTGTTTATTGGTGTTTTATCGCAATCATTTGCAAAGTGCTAATACGCAAATGTTCGATCAATTAATTCGCATTTTAGAGGCGCATGGCCTGGTGCCCTTAGCGGTTGCTGTGACGTCTCTTAAAGATGCAGAATCTTTGCAAATGCTTAATGGTTTGATCGAGAGCACGGATGCTAAACTGGTGCTCAATACTACTGGTTTTGCTAGTAATCGTGCCCCTAGCCCTGATCTTGCGCCATCTCCGACTGATTTTCAGTCAAGCTTCGAACGACCTCTACCTGTCTTGCAGTTGGTTCTCTCTAGTAGTACAGAAGAGGATTGGCAGGAGCAAAACCAAGGCCTACGAAATCGAGACCTTGCGATGCAAGTGGTCTTACCTGAAATGGATGGTCGTATCATTAGCCGAGCGGTGAGTTTTAAGCAACAAAGCTATTATGATCCGGCTTGTGAGATTGATTTGATCCGTTATGCCATTCACCAAGAGAGAGCGCATTTTGTTGCAGCATTAGCAAAAAAGTTTGCCAATCTTGCTGTGAAACCTAATAGTGAAAAACGTATCGCTTTAATTTTAGCTAACTATCCAACCAAGGATGGACGCATTGGTAACGGCGTTGGGCTGGATACACCAGCCTCGACAGTGACTATTTTAAATGCGTTAGCTGAGTCAGGCTATCCCATTAATGAGATACCAGAAGATGGCAATGCGCTGATAGAAAGTTTGCTTGGTAGTGTGACAAACAATCCTAATACTATGCATCACTTAGGGTGTTGGCAAAGCCTTAGTCTTGATGAATATAATAAACACTTTGCCTTGCTGCCTAAAGCATCTCAAGAAGCCGTTTTATCTCGCTGGGGGGAGCCCGAAGCAGACCATAAATGTCGAGTACAAAATGGCCAAGCTCGTATCATGCTGGCAGGGATTCGTTTAGGTCAGACCTTTGTTGGTATCCAACCTGCGCGGGGGTTCAACCTTGATTTGGCGGCAAATTATCATGATCCAGATTTGATACCGCCCCATAGTTATTTAGCCTATTACTTTTGGCTAAGACATGTTTACAAAGTTGATGCCATTATTCATGTGGGTAAACATGGCAATTTAGAATGGTTGCCGGGGAAGGGGGCTGCTTTATCTGATGAGTGTTGGCCTGATATTGCGATGGGGCCTATGCCTCATTTCTATCCTTTTATTGTGAATGATCCAGGAGAAGGGTCACAAGCAAAACGTCGTACTCAAGCCGTTATCATCGACCATTTAATGCCACCTATGACGCGGGCTGAAAGCTATGGTGAATTGGCTGAACTTGAAAACTTGGTCGACGAATTTTATCAAGCCATGGGAATGGATGAACGACGTGAAAACTGGCTGAAAGAGCAGATATTAAAGTTAGTAAAAGAAACACATGTATTAGATGAATTAGCGCCAAACTCAGGTGAAGATGAAGCTGTACTTGCAGAACTTGATACCTATTTATGTGAAATCAAAGAGTCTCAAATTCGTCATGGTTTGCATCGACTAGGGCAATTACCCGATAGCGAAAAGCTTGCAGATACCTTGGTTGCTTTATTAAGGCTGCCTAGAGGGACAAGTATCGAGTCACAAGGCATTATTCACAGTTTGGCTCACGACTTTGGCTTTATAGGGAGTTATGGTGTGATTGGCTCAGCTAAAGACGATCTTGCATTTGACCCTAGTCAAGCAAGTTCAGCGCCTTGGCTGGGTAATAAACCTGCGATACTTGATAGTTTGCTAGAAAACCATTGGCGCACCCACGCTGATACCAAAGAGCGTCTAGAAGTGTTTGCGCAAAAGTTGATTCTTGAGCACTTATTGAGTGAAAAGTTAGATAGCCAGTTAAATGATCAGTTGGATAATAGGCCAACTGATAACGCCAGTGGTTACAACTATGACCTTGCTGATTTACCCAACACTCAGGCGCTATTAAGTCATGCGAAACAGACATTATTAGTCGCGCTTAAAGAGAGCGAAAGAGAAGAAATCAATGCCATTATCAAAGGCTTAGCAGGTAAATTTGTCGCGCCAGGGCCAAGTGGGGCACCAACAAGAGGTCGTTTAGATACTTTACCAACAGGTCGTAACTTCTTCTCTGTTGATAATCGTGCCATCCCCTCAAAGGCGGCTTGGGCCTTGGGAGAAAAGTCAGCTGAGGCTCTCATTCTACGACACCTTCAAGAACATGGTGACTATCCTAAAGAGTTGGGGTTATCTGTTTGGGGAACCGCCACTATGCGTACAGGTGGGGATGATATTGCTCAAGCGTTTGCGCTGATGGGAGTCAGGCCTGTTTGGGCGGCTGGCTCTAATCGCGTGACTGACTTTGAGGTTTTATCTTGTATGCGATTAGGTCGGCCTCGAGTCGATGTCACTCTAAGAGTTTCCGGCTTTTTTAGAGATGCTTTTGCTAGCGTTATGCAGCTTTATGATGCCGCTGTGCAAGCGATAGTGGATTTTGAAGAGCCGGGCACAGGTAATTTGATTCGTAATAATGTGCTTGCTCGCCAGCAAGCCTTGGAAGCGCAAGGCCTAACAAAAGAAGAAGCGAGGCAAGAAGCTAGTTATCGCGTGTTTGGCAGTAAACCCGGTGCCTATGGTGCAGGTTTGCAGGGGCTTATTGATGAGCGCTGCTGGGATACTCAAGCAGATTTAGCAGAAGCTTATGTTAACTGGGGCGGTTATGCCTATGGGGCTAAACATCTTAAAGGTGAGGGCATAGAGGCGAAAGGGGCCTTCGAGCATCGACTTTCTCAGTTAGAAGTCGTTGTGCAAAATCAGGATAATCGCGAACACGATATTTTAGATTCTGATGATTATTATCAGTTTCAAGGTGGGATGACGAATGCGGTGACTCAATTAGCACAAAAGTCCCCAGAGGTTTATCTCAATGATCATTCGAATCCAAGCGCGCCTAAAGTACGAACCCTTAAAGAAGAGCTAAATAGAGTGGTGCGTTCTCGCGTACTTAATCCTAAATGGATTGAAGCCATGCAAGAACACGGGTATAAAGGCGCCTTTGAAATGGCAGCGAGTATTGATTATTTGTTTGCTTATGATGCGACAACCGATTTGGTTGCGGATTATCAGTATGAAAAAGTCACCGATGCCTTAGTATTTGATGGGGCCAATCGAGCGTTTCTAGAGCAAAATAATATTAATGCCTTAGAAGAAATGGCTGAGCGCTTATTAGAAGCTTGCCAACGTGGTATGTGGCAAGAGCCCAATGGCTATGAAACGAAATTACAAGACCTGCTACTTGAGCTAGATATGAGGCAAGAGCAGGCGAATTAACTTAGCTAGTGCCACAAGTGCTAGTACTAAAACAATTATATTTAAGACGGTAGAGTAAAGATGACAAATAAATTAGCCGCGAATGCCGGCATCATGATTTGCGGGCACGGTAGTCGCGATAAAGATGCGGAACGTGAATTTGGTTTGGTTGCAAAAGGTTTAAAGGAACGCTTTCCTGATGTGCCGGTTGAGTATGGCTTTTTAGAGTTTTCTGCTCCCAACATTCATATGGGACTAAATCGTTTAATCAAGCAAGGTGTTGAACATATTTATGCTGTTCCTGGTATGTTGTTTGCAGCAACACATGCTAAAAATGATATTCCATCTGTATTGACTACCTTTGCTGAAAAGCAAGGCAATGTCGAAATGACGTACGGCCGTGAGCTTGGTTTACAAGACGATATGATTGATGCTTTTCAGGCTCGTATCTATGAATCTCTTGGCTTAGATGCTGAAAACCCACCAGAAAATTTATATGACACCATGCTGGTGGTCGTTGGTCGTGGTACCTCTGATACTGGTGCAAATGCAGAAGCAGCAAAACTGACCCGTATAGTGAATGAAAATATGGGGTTTGGTTGGGCGGATACGGTTTATTCTGGCGTTACTTACCCTTCTGTGGGGGTGGGTCTTGAGAAGCTAATGAAGCTAGGGTTTAAGCGTATTGTTGTTGCACCTTACTTCTTGTTCACTGGCCGTCTTATTAAGCGTATTCAAGGTTATGTTGATAAAGTGGCCGCTGAAAACCCTGGTATTGAATTTGTACAAACGCCTTATCTAAATGATCACCCAAAAGTGATTGATGCTTTCGAAAACCGTGTGATGGAAATTGTTAACGGTGATGAGTTAGGCGAAGAAAGTCTAATGGCCTCCTTTAAACGACGTTTAGCGGCGGGTGAAGTGGATGTGCATCACCACCATGCTGAATTTGTTGACCCTGAAGACGATACACAAGGCGCCTCTCAGGCTGATCATTCACATGATCACAGTCATTCACATGATCACAGTCACTCTCATGATCATAGCCACTCTCACAGTCATGGACATTCCCATAGTCATGGCGATGGCCATCAGCATAG
This sequence comes from Marinomonas sp. S3726, assembly GCF_000967665.1. Lineage (NCBI taxonomy): Bacteria > Pseudomonadati > Pseudomonadota > Gammaproteobacteria > Oceanospirillales > Oceanospirillaceae > Marinomonas > Marinomonas sp. S3726. The sequence continues at coordinate 77,318 of NZ_JXYC01000011.1, forward strand.
CCATGGTGTGTATCAGCATATCTCGCACCCATTAGGTCCAAGAACCATGATAGGTGAAGGCGTGTGTTGTTGCTTTATGAGCCAATTCCCAGACGAGTTATTGGAAGAAGAAAAGGCAAGAATCGAAGGTGATTGTAGCAAAGCGGCTTTTGCTCATAAGTAAGGCTGTGTTCTTCAAAAGCGCAATAGTGTAGCCTGTTGCGCTTTTTTAGCTTTTAAGAGTAGAAGAATAAAGGATGGCTTTATTTTTTCCTCTTTCTTTCGCGTGGTACATTGCCTGATCTGCCTGGTGAATCAGCTGATCTGCTGTCGTCTTCTTCGTTGGGATGTTTCTCGTGATACCAATACAAGCACCAATATGCAGTTCTAATCCATCTATAATGTAAGGTGTCGTCAGTAAATCTAAGATTTGATTAACCTCAGACATCAGATTATCTAGGTCTCCAGGACGGTGAATAATAATTAAGAATTCATCCCCACCATAACGCGCAGCTAAATTGTTCTTTCGCGTATTTTCAGAGCGAATTCGCCTAGCAACAGCCTGAAGTAACCTATCTCCTGTAATATGACCATACTTGTCATTAATAGGTTTAAAGTTATCTAAATCGATAAATAGTAAGGCAAAATCTTCTTGTTTGTCAGTTAGCTTTTCCAAAGTGTTAATGGCTGACATGCGGTTTGCAAGCCCAGTAATAAAATCTAGATTGGCTAGATTACGGCTCTTTTCTTCCGCTTCTTTTAATTCAATCGTCCTTTCATTAACTTTTTGTGATAGCTCTAATTTATCCTTTTCAATCTGCTGAGCCATGTGATTGAAACTTAACATGAGAGCAGAAAACTCTTTTGTGGGTGGCATTCTGCTCTTTTTAGTTTTTGACTTACTGTCAAAGCTGCCAGCGATACGATTTGTTCTTTTGGCTAAGGTTTTTATCGGTGCTGTAATAATGCCTGATATCCACCAACTCAGTAGTGCCGCTGTTGAAAATGAGATTAATGCAATGATTAAGGTTAATTGCTTAACCCTTTTAATACTCACGTCCAATTCGCTAAGTGGTTGTGGCACCATGACACCCCAACCAGTTTGATCAATAACATTAAAGCCTGCGATCATGTCTTGCATCAGAGCAGGAGAAAAAAACTGACTTACGCCTGTTTCGCCTGCCATCATTTTTTTAACAATGGATACCTTAGAAAGGTTTTTTCCAGAGCTTTCCCAGTCACTATTTGGATGAGCAAGTATACGCCCTTTTTTATCAACTATGGCCGCGTGCCCTTTTTCACCAAAGCTAATAAGTGATTGAATTTCTTTAATATACTTTCGATTTAGTGCGGCTAACCAAAGTTGGTTATTATCATCTTTTAGGTATAAAAAAAGACTTGGTTCAGGTAGGAAGCCATGTTTTAAATCGGAGAAATAGACTTTGTTTTTAGTAATTGATTGGCTGTCTATTCTAAGACTAAATAGAGAGTTTGGCGTATAAATGGCTTCGCCAAAGTAAGTCATTATTCGGCGGCCTTTATGATTGTATTTACCCAAGGTATGGATATTAAGCTGCTGTAATAATGCGTTTGTTATTTCTTTATTATCATTAGTATTACGAGAAATAACGGATGTTTTGAGTGCGCTACTTAAATCTTTTGTATAGCGATTCAAGGCAAATGTTATATTGTTCGCTATTAATAGGTGCTTTTCATTTACTGCTTCATATACTTGCTCCTTAATGATCTTGTTTGTCCACAGGGATAAACCAAAAATCGGAATTAAGGTAATTGAAGTCATTACACAAAAAATAAGTAGTCTTAACGATATCATATTGGAAATAGGCTTACTTATGTTAGTTTTAAAATTGACACAATTGATGCTCTAACTGCGTCTTATGTATAGTGAAGTCCATTTTCAATTAAGTAAAAGAAAAATTTACTTGCTGCCAGATTTAAAAATTAACTATTTGACTAGGCCTCTTTCCGCCAGCCCTGATTTGCGAGTATAGTTGTTTTAAGCATTTTAATTTATCTAGATTACAATGATAGCTTACATAAGAGACCAAATATATTTATTCAAGTTCTTCTAAAGTACTAATTTTTGGCTGTGTTTTATATGAATAAACAAAGAAGGGATTTAATCGATCCAAATTATGGCATGGTTATTCATCGAGATTTTGTTCCTCTCTACGCTGATGATAATTATGCTAAGTTCTTTGGCTTTAATGAGGGCCAAGATATTCTTAAGCTGCCAAGTATTTTTCCTTTGGTAAATGAAGGACAAAGAGAGGTAAGTTTAGAAAATTATAGAGCCCTAATGAATGGAGAGGTAAAGCCTCAGGTTCGATCTTTTAGGCATCTAGATCAAAATAATATTGAATTTTTTATCCTTGCGATTGAGCACATAGTGGATTGGCAAGGAGAGCCTGCTTTACAAATAACCTTTATTGATATTTCAGCCTTAACCCAAGCTGAAACTAAAATACGAGAAAGCGAACAGAAATTTAGAGACCTTATCGAAGGCTCTATTCAAGGTATGGTAATACACAGAGACTTTAAGCCTCTTATGGTTAATCAAGCTTATGCCAATATGCATGGTTATGATTCGCCTCAAGAAATCATGGCGCTAGATGATATTAGCTCTTTCTTTTCTGATAATAATGTTGAAACACCTTTAATTCGTGCATCTCAAATTTTAGCCAATCAAACACCTGACCCGAAATTGAGATTTAAGAATCGTCGAAAGGACGGCTCAGTTTTGTGGGTGGAGTTAGTCGAACGAAAAGTCACTTGGAATGATGAGGATGCCATACAGACCACTTTGGTTGATGTGAGTGAACAAGTCAGAATGGAACAAAAGTTGACCATGATGGCGATGACAGACTCGTTAACTGGCTTATTTAATCGTCGCTTTCTGATGGATAAGGCGGCAGAATTTTTCGCGACCGAAAGAAATTTAACATCCACTATTGCTTGTGTTCTTATTGACCTAGATAGGTTTAAACAAATAAATGATAATTTTGGTCACAGTGCCGGTGATGAAGTGCTAAAAGCTTTTTCAACACGTTGTCAGAGTGTGATTAAGGAGCCAAATTACTTTGGTCGATATGGTGGTGAAGAGTTCTTAATCATGATGCCTGGGTCAAAAGTGCAGGCGGCTATGCAACTGGCTGAAGAAATTCGATTAATCTGTGCAAGTGAGGCTTTAGACACTAAGTTAGGCCAATTTAGTATTACTATTAGCGCTGGTATTTCGTGTTTACTCCCAACAGATACGAATGTGGATCAATTAATTGATCGAGCAGATAAAGAGCTATATCAGGCCAAAAAATCAGGCCGAAATAGGGTTGTTGGTTTAACCAAGTGAGCTTGGCTAGGTTTCTTCTGGAGTATAGGGGGAATTAAACTATAATTATCAATAGCTTCTATTAGGACCTTCACTTACCAATATCCTTAAAAAATTATATTGATTTTGTTTAAAATTATGGTGAATATGAAGCAAATTTAGTGAACCATGATTTTTTGCATTTTCATATTGAGCATTTCATGTGTCTAAGCTGGAACTGACTATAATATTAGTTTGTATATCATGATGAAAAGGCGTTTTGAGTGAGATCAGCATTAACTAAACCACTTTTTCTTAAGCAAGCCTTATATACGCTGTTGTTTGCTGTAGGCTTGAGTCTTGTTGCCAGCTTAATAAAGTTTTATACGGACATCATTGAAGTTAGAAGTGAAGTAGACAAAGAGTTTACTCAGCTACTGGAATTAATTGAAAAGCCAGCGGAGCAGGCTGCTTTTCGCTTCGATACCGTCTTTGCTAATCAACTGGTCAATGGTCTTACTAAAAAAACCTTAGTCTATCGTGCAGAACTCGCAAGTGAGGATGGTTCACTTTTGGGAGTTGCCCGACGGGATGACTTTAAAAGTCGTTTCTATAAAATTCTTGCAGATTTCTTATTACCGGATGTTGCTCATTATAGTATTCCGTTAACTTATGAGGGCAGTGCCTTATTTGTTGGTAAGTTAAGTATATGGGTTGATCAGGAATTAGTTGTTCAAAACTTTATCAATGAAAGCCTGGATGGGCTGTTTTTGAGCTTACTAAAAGACATCTTTTTAGCATCATTGATTTCCCTCGTTTTCTTTGTCATTGTGACAAGACCGCTTAAAAAACTGACTACGATACTACTGGCTCATAGTGAGGACTTATCTCAGCCTTTGCCGAAACTTGATGACACTGAGTTCGTGAATAATGAGCTTGGCGCTTTAAGTGATGCTTTTAGTGAAACTTGGTGGAAGTTAGAGAGCACCTTGAAAGCACTGGAAAGAAGTGATGCTCACTCTAAGGCGATTATCTCTCAAGCTGGCGATGCTATTTTCCTCTCTGATATGGAAGGCCAAATTTCTTTAGTGAATAAAGCCGCGGTTAAAATGGTCGGTGTAGATGAGTATCAGTTAACTCACTCTCATTTGCGTAGCCTTCATGCTGAAGATAGTTGGACAAAATTCTATCAAGACTTGGTTAAGCAACCGCTGGATACGCCTCTAACTATTGAAACTCAATATCGACACTCATCTGGTGTGATTACACCGACTGAGATTCGTTTAATCAAATATGTATTACAAGATTCGATCGAAGTCTTGATTCTTGCTCGTGATATTTCGGCTCGAAAAGAAGCTGAAGATAAAATTAACCATCTAGCTTATTTCGATTCTCTTACGCATTTACCTAATCGTCATTGGATCATGGAAACCTTGGAATCTTCCATGTCGATTAGTCGTGAGCGAAAAGTGAAAGGGGCCGTTTTATTTTTAGACTTAGATAGGTTTAAAAATATTAATGACTCTTTAGGTCATGATGTTGGGGATCAGCTATTACAAGTTGTAGCGAATGACTTTAAGGTTTTAGCTGAAGGTGATATTTGTGTTGCTCGACTTGGGGGAGATGAGTTTGTATTTCTTTTCCCATTCTTAGAGGGTGACCTTGAACTTATTACAGAGAAAGTTTCTATTTTTGCGCAGCAGATTATACAGTCATTTAGCCGAGCTAAGTTTGTTGGTGCCCATGAAATGCACATCTCTGTCAGTGTCGGTATTACATTATTTGATGGTTTTGAAGATAATGTTGGTGTTTTGCTGAAACAAGCTGATACCGCCTTGTATAAGGCGAAAGATGCTGGTCGTAATACCTATCGTTTCTACAAAGCAGAAATGCAGGTGCTAACCGATGATAGGCTCAAACTGGAAAAAGCCTTACATAGAGCCATGACTCATAATGAGTTCGAGCTTTATTATCAACCTCAAAATAATGTTAAAGGTGAGCTGTTAGGTGCTGAAGCTTTAATTCGTTGGCATGATGGTGATAATGGATTTATCCCTCCAGCTCAGTTTATTCCGCTTGCAGAAGAAATTGGTTTGATTATCGAGCTAGGTGAGTGGGTGATGGAGAATGCTTTCTATCAGCTGTCACAATGGCTGAAACGGGATTTGTGGAAGCCTGAATGGACCTTATCTATTAACGTAAGCCCAATTCAGTTCCAGCATCCTGAGTTCCTCATTATTTTGGAAAAATTGTTATTAAAGTACAATATTCCAGCTAGTTTGATTGATATAGAAATCACGGAAAATATGCTGTTAACCGATTTACAAGCCAGTCGTTTAAAGATGGAGCATATCAGGTCTTTAGGGATAAAATTATCAATTGATGACTTTGGAACTGGTTATTCGTCTTTGCAATATTTGAAAACACTGCCAATTGAAAGACTTAAAATCGATCAGTCTTTTGTGCGTGATTTGTTAGTTGATAGTGGTGATGCCGCTATCGTTGGTGCTGTAATTGCTATGTCAGGAGCACTTGATATTGAGGTATTAGCTGAAGGGGTTGAAACTCAAGAACACTTGCTAAGGCTTGAAGATATGGGCTGTTTAAATTATCAAGGTTATTTATTTGGTCGCCCAGTTTCAGCAACTCAATTTACGTTTAATCATCTACTGGCTGTGTCATTTCAGAACGACTCTATTACCTAATCTGACTTTAACGAGATTCTACTTGTATGATTGCACTGGTTACTCAACTCAGTGATGCTGAAAACCAAGCTTGGTTGGCATTATTTAAAGAACAAATGCCTGCAGAAGAGATCGTGATATTTAGTCAGATGAATAATGAGCAAAGGCTGGCTTGTGACATTGCTATCATTGCTAATCCACTTCTTGAACATCTAGAAAGCCTGCCAAATCTGGTTTGGGTTCATAGTCTATGGGCTGGTGTTGAATCCTTAGTGAAAGCAGTAGAGAAAATGAAGTTAACCTTGGTTCGCTTGATTGAGCCTATGCTGAGCCAGACAATGGCTGAGGCGGCATTGGCTTGGACCTTGTATCTTCATCGCGATATGCCTAAATATGCCAAGCAGCAGTCTCAAAAAATATGGCATCAGATAGAGTACACAGAGCCAAAAGATCGTCATATTTCTATCCTAGGCCTAGGAGCTTTAGGCCAAGAGGCTGCAAAGGTTTTAAGTGCCCAAGGCTTTAAGGTATCAGGCTGGAGTTACTCGCCAAAAACCTTGGAAGGGGTGGATTGTTATCATGGTGAAGAAGGTTTGCAAACCATGTTGACCAATACTCACATTTTAATCTGTTTGTTGCCTTTAACTGATATGACTAGTGGTTTGATAAATCGCGAGTTTATCGCTCATTTACCGGATGGTGCTCAGCTTATCAACTTTGCCAGAGGTGGTATTGTTAATTCGACCGACTTGTTTGCAGCGCTTGATGCTGGGAAGCTTGATCATGCTGTTTTAGATGTATTTGAGCAAGAGCCACTAACCTGTGATAGTGAGTATTGGCAGCATGAGAAAGTTACTGTTTTGCCTCATATTTCTGCTCAAACTAACCCTGTTTCTGCGAGTAAAATCGTAGCAAAGAATATCGATAAATATCGCCAGCAAGGTATTATTCCTGATGGTGTTGATATGGGTAAGGGTTATTAGCTTTAACTTCCCTAATTAAATTTTGTAGGCACTCGCATTTATGCGTGAGTGCTTTTTAGTCATGCTGGATTCTATATTGTGTTGAAACTTTTCATATGCCTTTTAGGCTTGTCTTGCTTTACTGTGTTTGCTGACTCACCAGACCTTGATGTTGAAGAAGAATCAGTTATTGAAGAAACGCCAATCTTGATTGAACCTGAGCAGCCTGCTTCTATTTCTCAAAGGGCAGATGAGGCGGATGGTCTTATTGAGCAAAGGGTGGAAAAAGAATCTGCTTCCTTACAAAACCCTTTTGTTATTACCCCTCATAAACCAAATTACTTCTTACCTGTTAAATTTCAAGATGATACAGATGCCAGTGATGCTTCTGCCTTTAGTGGAGAACTTGAGGATATTGAATTTAAGTTTCAGCTGAGTGTTAAATTTCCCTTAGCTCATAATTTATTCGGCACTAAGGCAAGTTTATGGGGAGCCTATACTCAGCAAGCTTTATGGCAATCCTATAACACAAAGATATCCTCTCCATTTAGAGAAACAAATTATGAGCCAGAGAGTTTTGTGCTATTTGATTTTGAAAGGCAGATTACTTCAAGTTTAAAAGCAAAATATATTTCTGTCGGTTTTAACCATCAATCCAATGGTAGGACCGAGCCTTTATCGCGTTCTTGGAACCGTATTTTTGCGGAGTTTTTCTTTGAAAGTGAGAACGCTGTTATTTCTTTGAAGCCCTGGTACCGAATACCAGAGGGAAGTGAAGATGACGATAATCCTAATATAGAAAAGTACTTAGGATATGGTGAGTTAAATGCAGTATATGTGTTGGACGACTATAGTATAGATCTTATGTTAAGAAATAACTTAAGGTCGGAAAATAAAGGTGCTATTCAACTTGGTTTCACATTTCCTATGTGGGGTAAAACACGAGGTTATATCCAGTACTTCGATGGTTACGGACAATCGTTAGCAGAATATGACGATCATGTTCGCAGTATAGGGATAGGGGTTATGCTAACAAACTGGCTATGATTTACCTTTTTGATTAATGTCTTAGACGGGCTTACTGTTTATTGGCTCTAATCTAATGAGGTGATTAAAGTACTGAGTTTGTTGTATTTATTGGTTAGCTTAATTTGAGGCGAATAATTTGTGTTTGTTTCAGTTATTCGGCTTGTTCTCTTCCTGTCGTTTTGATGGTATTAACTTGCATAAAAATTGGTGTAGAATAGCGGAAATTTATGACACCCTTGATGCGACAGCACATTAGGACACAAGTATGACAACAGTATTAGCCACTCAGCCTGTTATTAATGAATTACCTTTAAGTTCTGAGGCTATTCGTGTTCGTGACGCTTTGATTAAGCATGGGCTAGAAACGCCTATGATAGATAACGGTTTGAGCACAGAAGAAAAATACCAACGTATTCAAGCTTCATTCGTGGATATAGTAACAACCCTTGGTCTTGATCTTACAGATGATAGTCTGGCTGAAACGCCTCACCGTATTGCTAAAATGTACGTAAAAGAGATTTTCTCTGGCCTTAATTATCACGCCTTTCCAAAAATTACTGTCATTGATAATAAAATGAAAGTAGATGAAATGGTAAAGGTGAAAGATATTAGCTTTACCAGTACTTGTGAGCACCACTTTGTCACAATCGATGGGTTGGCAAAAGTTGCTTATTTGCCGAAAAAGAAAATTATTGGTTTGTCTAAAATTAATCGTATTGTAAGATTTTTTGCTCAAAGACCTCAGGTACAAGAAAGGTTAACTCAGCAAATCTTAGTGACTTTGCAGGTATTGTTAGAGACGGATAATGTGGCTGTGACCATTGACGCTACTCACTATTGTGTCAAAGCGCGTGGAGTGATGGATGCAAGCTCATCAACACAAACAACAGCATTAGGTGGTTTGTTTAAGCAAAGTGATAAGACACGTGCAGAATTCTTGAATAGCTAATAAGTACGCAGTATGAGATACAAAAAAGCCCAGTTTTTAACTGGGCTTTTTTGTATCTATTGAAAATATTTAAAACGCTAGATCGTATACTAAGCTAGTGCAATTAAATATCTATGTTAATACCAATAAAGACCCCCGAGTTGTCGCTGTATACATCTAGATCTGATACATCGACTAAATCTATTTCATGTTGACGATAACCCGCCTCGATTCCGACTAAGAAAGGAGACTCCCACTTAACTTTAATGCTGGTATCAGTAATGCTTGAATCATCGTAAGACAGGTATTTTATTTCGCCACCAATTGATAGTCCTGTTCCTGGAATATCGATAAATGGAGAGGCGTATAGCATGGGTAATGTCTCTGATAAGTCTGTTCTATCATTCGAAATTTCTACATAACCATCATATTGTCTTAGGGTAATACCTAAATCTAGATTGAGCCAAAATAGGCCATCTAATAGCTCATAGTACAAGGTGAAGTCTGTGTGTGATAAATCGATAGAGGCTGCTGCATTGCTATAAGAGGAGCCATTGTAAGTGGCTGTAGCAGTACCGTCAGCGGTTATCTCTGTACCTTGGATACGTAAATTAGGAATGACAGGAATAGGGTGCTCTAGGGCAATACCGTAATAAATGCCACTATCCGCATCCATGTCACTGGTACCTGTTGTATTTGTATCAGCGGCCCATAAATCCGCGTCAGGTGAGTATGAGCCTACTTCAGCAGTTAAGCCTAAAACATCTGCATTTGCGTTAGCGGCAATAAGGAGTGTGCCAAGAATCAGTGTGTGTTTCATCGTTTTCTTCCTTATGTGGGGTGATGCTTTAGGGCTTCATTTAAAGCATCAGTATTTTCATTTTAAATCGCGTCTATATAAGTTTATCGGTGATACTTGGCGTCTCTTGAGGGTTGGGGCTGTGTTAGCTTTACTCAGAAATAAAAAAAGCCCAGTAAATACTGGGCTTTTTAGAATAACTTTGCTTTGTGTTTATTTATTAGATGTCGATGTTAACACCTAGGAAAACACCAGAGTTCTCACTCACAACATCACGACCTGAAACATTTTCAAAATCGATATCATGTGTGCGGTAACCTGCTTCGATACCTACTAGGAATGGTGATTCCCATTTAACTTTAAGTGTTGTATCTGTGACATCTTTATCGTCGAAAGAGCCAACTTTGAATTCGCCGACAACTGATAGACCTGTGCCTGGAATAGAGAAAGCAGGAGCGGCGTAAAACATAGGAACCGTTTCATCTAGATCAGTTTCAGAACCAGAGATAGAAACGCTACCGTCGTATTGACGGAAACTCACACCAGCATCAAGGCTTAGCCATAATAGACCGTCTAGTAGCTCATAGTAAGCTGTATAATCAGTGTGAGACATATCAACAATAGTTGCGTTACCACCACTAGTGCCATCAGCTTCTAGCTCTGTACCTTGAATACGTACATTTGGAATAAGTGGGATTGGGTGCTCAAAGGCAATACCGTAATAAGTGCCTGAATCTGCATCCATATTGTTGCTTGATACAGATGTGCCAGTAGTTGCAGCTGTTGTGTCTGCATCGGGAGAAAAACTACCCACTTCTGCAGTTAAACCAAGAAAGTCAGCATTTGCATTTGCAGCCACTAATAGTGAGCCAAGAATAAGTGCAGGTCTCATAATATATCTTCCCTTTTGTTGGATATAAGTTACGAATTGTAAGAGTGTGAACTTTGGCTAATTATAAGATGATATGACGTAAGAACTAAAGTTAAATAAAGTAAGAATACAATTTAGTATCAGAAAAGATTAAGCAGGATAAGAGTTTAGTGTAAGGAAATGAAATCAGAAGAAGAGTGTTATGGCTGGGGTAGCTGGATTCGAACCAACGCATGACAGGATCAAAACCTGTTGCCTTACCGCTTGGCGATACCCCAATCAAAAACTGTTTAGTGGTGGCTATGACTAGATTCGAACTAGTGACCCCATCATTATGAGTGATGTGCTCTAACCAACTGAGCTACATAGCCTTTACTATGTTAGGTAGAAATGGCTGGGGTAGCTGGATTCGAACCAACGCATGACAGGATCAAAACCTGTTGCCTTACCGCTTGGCGATACCCCAATCTCTAAGTAATTAATGGTGGCTATGACTAGATTCGAACTAGTGACCCCATCATTATGAGTGATGTGCTCTAACCAACTGAGCTACATAGCCATAATTACTTTCCTAACTTTGCTTGCAATGGCTGGGGTAGCTGGATTCGAACCAACGCATGACAGGATCAAAACCTGTTGCCTTACCGCTTGGCGATACCCCAATTGCAAACCAGAAACAAATTATCTTTTGTTCGATCCCCTGTCTCTGGGTGCGATATTATTCATATAAGCCCTTATCGGGTCAAGCTTTTTTCTGAAAATATCTAAACAATTTAATTTTTTTATACATTAAAACGGAAATGCATCACATCACCGTCCTTTACGATGTAATCTTTACCTTCTAGACGCCACTTACCGGCTTCTTTTGCACCACTTTCACCTTGATATTCAATGAAGGCATCATAGGCAACAACTTCAGCACGAATGAAACCTTTCTCGAAATCAGTGTGGATAACGCCAGCAGCTTGTGGGCCAGTCGCACCTTGCTTAACAGTCCAAGCACGTACTTCTTTAACGCCAGCCGTGAAATAAGTTTGTAGGCCAAGTAATTCATAACCCGCTCTGATAACGCGATCAAGGCCTGGCTCTGTCATGCCCATTTCATCTAGAAACTCTTGCATCTCTTCTGCATCAAGTTCAGAAATTTCTGCTTCCAACTGGTTGCAGATAGGAACAACAACTGCATTCTCTGATTTGGCAATTTCAATGACTTGGTCAAGGTATGGGTTATTTTCAAAGCCATCTTCAGCCACGTTTGCGATATACATGGTTGGTTTGGTTGTTAAAAGGTGAAGTAATTTCACTTCTTTTTTTTGATCGTCGGTTAAATCCATAGAACGAACAGGCAAGCCGTCTTCAAGGTGAGCTTTAATGCTTTCTAAAAAGGCTTTGTGGGCAATGGCGTCTTTGTTGCCACTTTTTGCATTTTTAGCCGTACGTAAGATTTGCTTATCGATAGACTCAAGGTCAGCAAAAATAAGTTCTAGGTTGATAACTTCAATATCAGCTTTTGGATTAACATGGTTAGACACGTGAATCACATTTTCATCTTCAAAGCAGCGAACAACATGGGCAATCGCATCAGTTTCGCGAATGTTGGCTAGGAACTTATTACCTAAACCTTCACCTTTAGATGCACCTTCTACTAAACCAGCAATATCAACAAATTCCATTGTTGTCGCTAAAACGCGTTCTGGGTTAACGATTTTTGCTAAAGCATCTAGGCGTGGGTCAGGCATAGGAACAACACCTGCGTTTGGTTCAATCGTGCAAAAAGGGAAATTCTCCGCGCCAATACCTGCTTTGGTTAGTGCGTTGAATAGAGTTGATTTACCGACGTTGGGTAGGCCAACGATGCCGCAATTAAAGCCCATAATAAGTCCTGAATTGTTATCTTAAATAGTGTTAACGCTAAGCCTAGTAATTAAGCTTTAAAGCTGTGTAGTTGGTTCATTACAGGATTTAGATCCCCTGTAATTATGCTATCAATATGACGAAGTGATTCATCAATTGTTGCTTCAATTTGTTGATACTCGTCCTGAGGTGCTTTGGTTAATACATAACCTGCAACTTTACTAGCATGTCCTGGATGGCCTATGCCAAGTCGTAAACGGCCAAATTCACGGTTATTTGCCAGTTTGGAAATAATGTCTTTTAGACCATTATGGCCGCCATGACCGCCACCGCGTTTGATTTTAACTGTACCAGGAGGGATATCTAGTTCGTCATGAATGACGAGTACTTCTTGAGGAAGGATTTTATAAAACTGGCAAACAGCTTGAACTGCTTTACCGCTTAAATTCATATAGGTGGAGGGAATAAGTAGATAGCATTCCTGCCCACCTATATAAACTTTGCCAAATTGGCCAAAGAACTTTCTTTCGTTTTTAAGAGAGCACTGACTCTGGCGAGCCAGTGCTTCGATCAGTTGAGCGCCGGCATTATGGCGAGTGTTCTCATATTCGGTTCCAGGATTACCTAAACCAACTAATAACTTGAAACTTGCCACAATACCGCCTTTTCAATCAGATCTTATTTCTTAGCTTTACCGATACGACCAATAGGTTGGTTGTGATCGTTACCTTTAAGAAGAGCAACTAGCTCTACGCCTTCAGGTAGTTGAGCATCAGATAGGTGGAAAATGTCACCTAGTTGAGCGTTAGCACAGTCAACTTCTAGAGAAGCAGGTAGGTTACCAGGTAGGCAACGAACTTCAGCTAGTTTAGCTTCAACACTCAGACGACCACCTTGGCTCTTAACACCTTCAGATGTTGCAGCGCCAACGAAGTTTAGAGGGATGCGAGTTGTGATTACGCGAGCTTCGTCAACACGTAGGAAGTCAACGTGCATAACCGCTGGGCTAGCAGGGTGACGTTGTAGTGCTTTAACGATAACTTTTTCAGCTTTACCATCAGTAACTACTTCAACAACAGTTGTGAAGAAGTCTTGGTTTTCAGTGATTTTTTTCAGCTCGTTCTCAGCGAAAGTAATAGACTGAGGTGCAGTATCGCCACCGTAGATTACAGCTGGTACTTTGTTTGCTAGACGAAGGCGGCGGCTCGCACCTTTACCTTCTTCAGAACGTGCTACGGCATTAATAGATAATGTCATTTGATTATTTCCTAAATTTTAAAAGTTAAATGTCCAGAAGTGCGACCAAATCCGAACGTATTATTTGGTTTTATTTTTTAATTAGGCCCCAAACATGGCGCTAATAGACTCTTCGTTGCATACGCGACGAACAGCTTCTGCCATGATGTCTGACATAGACAACTGGCGAATTTGTGGACACTCTTGAGCCGCTTTACTTAGCGGAATCGTGTCTGAAACAACTAACTCATCAAGTACAGAGTTAGTAATATTGTCGATCGCTTTGCCAGAAAGAATAGGGTGTGTAGCATAAGCTAACACTCTTTCTGCGCCGTGATCTTTCAGTGCTTTTGCGGCTGCACATAAAGTGCCGCCAGTATCGCACATGTCGTCAATTAGGACACATGTTTTACCTGCAACATCACCAATCAAGTGCATGATTTGTGCTTCGTTCGCACGAGGACGACGTTTGTCGATGATAGCAAGGTCCGCATCATCAAGCAGTTTAGCGAAAGCACGTGCACGAACAACACCGCCAACATCAGGAGAAACAACAGTAATGTTGTCATGGCCTTGGCGTTGTAGATCGTCAAGTAATAGTGGTGTGGCATAAACGTTATCAACAGGGATGTCGAAGAAGCCCTGAATCTGATCTGCGTGCAGATCAACTGTTAATACGCGATTAATACCTACTGCTGAAATCATATCAGCAACAACTTTTGCTGTAATTGGTACGCGAGCAGAACGTACGCGACGATCTTGTCTTGCATAGCCAAAGTAAGGGATAACAGCCGTTACGCGTGAGGCAGAAGCACGACGCAAAGCGTCAGCCATAACGATGAGTTCCATCAAGTTATCGTTACTAGGTGCGCAGGTAGATTGAATAATAAAAACGTCTTTACCGCGAACGTTTTCATTGATCTCAACCGTAATCTCTCCGTCACTGAATTTTCCTACTGTTGCATTGCCAATAGGAAGACCTAGTCGGCGCACAACCCTGCGAGCGAGTTCAGGATTGGCATTACCGGTAAAAACCATTAACTTGGACACTGTGAATACCCTTTGTATTTTCATGGTGAATAGAGTTTGGCTGGGGTAGCTGGATTCGAACCAACGCATGACAGGATCAAAACCTGTTGCCTTACCGCTTGGCGATACCCCAATTATGCTCAATCCACTGGTCAAGAACTTGATGTGTTGGAGACACATTATGACCCTGACATTGCCATGCTAGCCATTTGTCAGGCACTTGTGCTAAAACTCTCAAAACATCGTCTCGACTATCGAACGCCGCAAAAAGACATGACCCTGTACCTGTAAGTTTTGCATCTCCTTGATTTTTAAGCCAAAGATACGCTTCATTTACTTCAGGATTATGCTTTCTTACAACCTCAAGACAATCGTTATGTCCACCCAGCTTCAAGGCGTGCGGTATTTTGATGGGAGGGGTGTCTCTTGTCAAATATTTATCGGTAAAAATTTGAACAGTTTCCACTTCGCAATCGGGTTTCAATAGCAGGTAATAAGGTGTGTTTGGTTCAACTGGCGTAAACTCTTCACCTATCCCTTGTGCGAAGGCACTTTTACCATAGACAAAAATGGGAACATCAGCGCCTAATTCAAGCCCTAGTTCAGCCAGTTTTTCTAGCCCTAACTGGCATTGCCAAAGTTGGTTTAGTGCTAATAAAGTTGTTGCTGCATTGGAGCTGCCTCCACCAATTCCACCCCCCATTGGAAGTTGCTTTTTAATGCTTATTTTAATGCCATCTAAGATGCTTTCGTTTCTATAAGGGAGTAACAATTTTGCCGCTTTATAAATGAGGTTTTGCTCTTTTAAAACGCCAGGAATCTCGTTTAGGAGCTGAATCTCATCCTTTTCATCCAGATCAAAGGTAAGCTCATCACAGACATCGATAAATTGAAAAATCGTTTCAAGTTCATGGTAGCCATTTTCTCTGCGGCCAGTGATATGCAAAAAGAGGTTTAATTTAGCGGGTGAAGGAAGTGTGATAGTTCGTGTGTTCATTGTGATAAAAATCTTAGGATATGTTGGTTTGATTGGTCGACTATTGAATCGACCAATCATTAATGATGAGGTTTACTCTAAAAGGCGCCTTAATGGCTTGTAATTTTCTCGGTAGGTCTAAGCCTTCAACTTTAGTGAACTCTTTATATTTCACTAGCCATCCATCTTGAGATATTTCCTCAAGTAGTTGTGTATCAACGTTATAGCTAAAGGCTGCAGCGGAGTTTGGTTCTGCAAGGCCTCTTGCCCAGTAGGCAATTTGTTTTACAGGAAACTGCCAACCAAAGTGTTGTTCTAATAGTGCTTGTGAATCAGGCCCTGTTGCTTTGGTATCTTTGTACTCAAGGGTAACTAACTGACTTTCATCTTGATAAATTTTGGTAGTGCCTTGTCCAAAAGGCCCACTGATAACTAAGTTAAATCCAGTTGGGCTATGCTGCCAATTAAAGTTTCCTGAAATGGCATCTTCGTTGGTTCTAATGCCAACTCGACCGCTTGTTTGCCATTGTGTAATGGCATCTACACTGTCTGGTGCTGGTACGACGACTTTAGAGTTAGTGGAGCAGGCGCTAATTAAAAGGGTAATACATAAGAGAAAAAACGCTCTTATCATGGTGTTTGATCCTGTGCTATGTCCGTATAGGGAGATGTTTGTTGTAACTCGTTATCTGGGAATTCAAAGTCTGGATTTAGACGCTTGATTGTGTCCATTAAAGTGTCGTGATTTTGTTCGTTATCCAATGCTTGACGCCAAATAAGGTTGGCTTGTTCTGGATTTTTTTGCCATAAAGCTTCACCGAAGTGAGCGCCAATTTCTGGGTCTTTTAATAAATCCCAAGCTTTCTTTAGGTAGAAAATAGCTTGCTCATTATTACCTAATAAAAAGTGTCCCCAACCAAGGCTATCAATAATAGCGGGGTCATCCGCATTAATTTGGTACGCTTTTTCAATCAATTGCATGGCTTCATCTAGGCGTTTTGTATATTGCAAAAGTGTGTAGCCTAGCGCATTGAGATACTGGGGATTTTCAGGTTCGAGAGATATTAAATAAGAGAGCTCTTTTTCGGTTTCTAGCCAAAAACCTCTTTGGTCAGCAAGTAAGGCTCTTTTATAACGCAGTGAATTAGCATTTTTATAAATGTCTAATGCTGAGGTTAACAGCTGATCGGCAAGATCAAGACGCCCTTCATCTTCATGTAGAAAGCATATGCTTAGTACCATGTCTAAATTCTGCTGCTCATTAATGCGCGACATGACCATGGGGTTGATACGGCTTTCTTGTTTTAGCTCATAAAGCCAAGATGCGGCTTGTTCAGTTGCGTTTAATTTAAGTGGACCAGTGGTTTTTAATAAAAGTGCGATACCATCTTCTTTTTTATCTAATTGAGAAAGTGCATTTGCCTCTAGATAATAGAATTGATCAGCTAGGCCTGTTGACGGGTAATCAAGTTCTTTTAATAGTGAGAGAGCCAGCCCACTATGTTGGTATTCAAGAAGTTGGCCAATATAGTTTAGTGATAGTTGAATAGATTCTTGCTCTGCCAACGAATGCTCTCGATAGTATTGCTTGGATAGCTCTATTTGATCATCTTGAAGTAAGAAGTTTAGTAAAGGCGTCAGAATTCTTAGCTTGTCTTTATGGTATAGAGAGGCTTGCTCTAAGCTTTCAATCGCATCTTTAAGTTGGTCATTTTGGTTTTGGCTAAAGGCTAAAATGAGATAGCTTTCAATGCCAAACTTATCATCACCTAATGCCTTTTTTAAACGTTTGCTATTGGCTAAAGCAGAATCAAAATCCCCTTGTAAAAAATCAATTCTAGCAATAGCGACATCCAGCTCAACATTCGCTGGATGGTCAAGCTTCAATTGTTTTAGGCTCTCTTTGATGCTATCAATTTGCTCAGGCTTTCTTGCATTCTTATTAATTTCTTCGTGAATAAAGCTTATATCAACTTGATTCTCTAGTGCTTTTTGTAAGACATCTCGCCCGGCTTCACTTTTTAGATAATTAATTTGAATCGCGTAATTCAGCTTATAAGGTCTCGCTTTATTATTTTCTAAAGTTAGCCAGAGTGTACTTGCCTGCTCAATGAGAAATAAATTGTTCATAGCGACAGCAATATCAGTCGCACGACTAATGGCTGTTAAGTTTTGCTCTTCTTGTGCTAATGCTAAATAAGTTTTGTAAGCGGCATTCAAGTTTCCCCTATGTAAACTAAACTCAGCGACGAGCATCTGTTTAAGCATAGGGTTTTGTTTGCTTTCGATTTTTGTTGTTGCGATAGGCGCTTCATCAATAATGTTTAATTGTTTGCTAGAACTTGCTGTATTGAGTGGTATTGAAGCAGAAGAGCAGGCAATTAGGCTAAATGAAGTGGCAGCTAATAAAGCTTGTTTGGGTTTTATGCATGCTAAGAAAGTCTTTTGTCTTAACTTGTTAAAGCTAGGGCTTAATCTTGTTAAGACAGCAAATCCTTTTTTAAAAATAGGCGATGTCATGAGTTATAAAACCCTGTTTAATATTGATTTGATCTTAAAAGGCGCTAAAAACCTAAGGTTTAACAGAAATAGATTAAAACAATTGTTCAAGTTATTTCCTTATACTATCCCTTAGTAATAGTAATGTCAGTAGTGTATCCATCACATTACGACAAGCTTTCTTGTTTTTATTGATCACATGGGGTGCGAAAATGTGATGTTTACACGTATAATGCGAGGCCTTAATTTTTGAGGCCTGGTTTAAAAAGCCTTATTTAGCTTAGATGCTAAGATCTCATTACCTGTGAAGAGTTCCCTTAATGCCGCTAATTACGGTTGGTATCAACCACAAAACAGCACCCGTTGCGATACGAGAAAAAGTTGCGTTTGCGCCGGAGAAGATGTTCGACGCTTTGTCTTCCTTGATCACCCGTGATCGAGCTGACGAGGCCGTTATTGTTTCTACCTGCAATAGAACTGAGCTTTATTGTGCCGTGCCAGAAGGCGCGAGTATCAAGCAAATTATTCAATGGTTAGGTGAATATCATCAAATTCCTGCAGCTGAATTAGAGCAATATTGTTACGCCCATCAAGATGATGAGAGTGTAAGGCATATTATGCGTGTGGCGTCAGGGCTGGACTCTCTTGTCTTGGGCGAACCTCAAATATTAGGACAAGTTAAATCAGCTTATGCTGTGTCTCAAGAAGGCAAATATATAGGCCAATCATTACAGGCTTTATTTCAACGTACTTTTTCTATTGCGAAAAAGGTACGCACAGATACTGCAATTGGTGAAAACCCAGTTTCTATTGCTTTTGCCGCTGTTAGTTTGGCTCAGCGTATCTTTGCTGATGTAAAACGCAGTACGGCGCTTTTGATTGGTGCTGGCCAAACAATAGAGCTAGTTGCTCGTCATCTAAAAGAAAGTGGTGTAAAGCGTATAATCGTCGCTAACAGAACCTTAGAAAGAGCTCAGATTCTTGCCTCTGAAATGGGGGCAGAAGCCATATTGTTGGCTGATATAGGCGAATATCTATCTCAAGCAGATTTAGTGATTTCTTCAACCGCAAGCCAATTACCCATTATTGGTAAAGGTATGGTTGAGAAAGCAGTATCAAAGCGTCGCCACAAACCTATTTTATTAGTTGATATTGCGGTTCCTAGAGATATCGAACCAGAAGTCGAAGATATTAATGACGTTTACCTCTATACAGTTGATGACTTGCATTCAGTTATCGAGCAAAACGTTAAATCAAGACAAGATGCCGCTACCGCAGCAGAAGCCATTATTGATGCGGGAGTCGTTGAGTTTAGGCGTAACCTAGATTCTCGTAAGGTATCTAATGTTATTGTCTCTTACCGTAAAAAAGCAGAAGACATTAAGTCTTTTGAGTATGAAAGAGCACTAAAAAACTTAAGTGCTGGTCAAGAGCCAGAGCAAGTTTTACAGAAAATGGCGCACAATCTAATGAATAAACTCATTCATACACCTACTCAGTTCTTGCGTGAAGCGGGTGCTGATGATGATCAAGCAAGCCTAGAAGTCGCACTTAAGGTGTTGGGCATGACAGAATTGAAAGACGATAAAAATTAGCCAGCTTATTTCGTGTAACAATCTAGCGTAAGTGCTCACTTTAAAGAATTTAATAAAAAGACCTTAACCATGAAAGAATCGATTAAATTAAAATTAGAAAATTTAGCAGATCGTTATGAAGAGCTAGCGGCTTTATTAAGCGATGCTGAAATCATCATGAACCAAGACTTGTTTCGTGCTTATTCAAAAGAATACGCAGAGCTTGAGCCTGTTGTAAAATGCTTTGAAGAGTTTCAAGAGAATGATGAAAACCTTGAAGAAGCACAATTGATGATGACAGATTCCGACCCGGATATTAAAGAAATGGGTGTGGAAGAAATGAAAGCATGCCAGCTTAAGAAAGAAGAGCTGTTGCTAGATTTACAAAAACTGCTTTTGCCGAAAGACCCAAATGATGGTCGCAACGTTTTTGTGGAAGTTCGCGCCGGAACGGGTGGTGACGAAGCGTCTATTTTCGCTGGTGACTTATTCCGTATGTATTCTCGTTATGCTGAAACTCAACGTTGGAAAGTTGAGATGATCAGCTGTAACGAAGGTGAGCATGGGGGCTATAAAGAAGTAATCGCACGTATTGTGGGTGAAGGGGCTTACTCTTTGCTTAAGTTTGAATCTGGTGTTCATAGGGTTCAGCGAGTGCCTGCGACAGAATCTCAGGGCCGTATTCATACTTCGGCTTGTACTGTGGCTATCATGCCAGAAATGGATGAGCAGGATGCTATTGAAATCAACAAAGCGGATTTACGCGTTGATACTTTCAGAGCATCTGGTGCCGGTGGTCAGCACGTCAACAAAACTGACTCTGCAATACGTTTAACGCACATTCCTACAGGTGTCGTGGTTGAGTGTCAGGATGAGCGTTCTCAGCATAAGAACCGTGCCAAAGCGATGGCCTTACTTGCTTCTCGCTTGCAGGCCGCTGAAGAAGAAAAGCATGCTGCTGAGCAGTCTGAAACACGTAAATCTTTGGTTGGTAGTGGTGATAGGTCTGAGCGTATTCGTACTTATAACTATCCTCAAGGTCGTGTCACTGACCACAGAATCAACCTAACGCTTTATAAACTAGACGAGATCATCACAGGTGATCTAGATAATCTGGTTCAGCCTCTTATCAATGAGCATCAAGCTGGTCAGCTTGCTGCATTGAGTGAAGAGAATCGATAAATGGCAATTGGCATGATGAAATAACATGAGGATTGATCAAGTTATCCAGCAAGGGGTCGCGCAATTAGCGACCCTTTCTAGTTCTAATAAGCTCACTGAGACACCTGAGTTAGATGTTCAGTTATTACTAGCTGAAGTGTTGGGTGTGAATACGTCCTATTTTTATACTTGGCCAGAAAAGCAGGTATCAGAAGAAGATAGGGTAAGGTTTGATGCTTTGTTAGCGCAGCGCCTTAAAGGTAGGCCGATCGCTTATATATTAGGTTATCAAGCTTTTTGGACCTTTGAGTTGGCTGTATCAGAATTTACTTTAATTCCCAGATCAGACACTGAATGTTTGGTAGAAATTGGCCTTGAGCTAATTGCTGATGTTAAATCCCCGAGTATTTTGGACTTAGGTACAGGCACAGGTGCGGTGGCGTTAGCGTTAGCCAGTGAAAGGCCTGATGCAAATGTGAGTGCAGTTGACCTTATTCCAGAGGCTGTTGAGCTTGCTAAGCAGAATAACCAAAAGCTAAATCTCAATGTGGATATTCAGCAAAGTAGCTGGTTTGATAATGTAGCTAATACTGGTTTTACTCTGATTGTATCTAATCCTCCCTATATTGATCCTGAAGATCACCATCTTGATGAGGGGGATGTTAGGTTTGAGCCGAAAACCGCTTTGATTGCTGATCTCAAAGGGTATTCAGATATTGAAATTATTGCCCGAGATGCGAAAGCGCATTTAGCTATAAATGGTTGGTTAGCTTTTGAGCATGGCTATGATCAAGGTGAAGGTGCGAGAAAGATACTAGAGAAAAATGGCTATCATAAGATAGAAACACGCAAAGATTATGGTGATAACGACAGAGTGACTTTAGGCCAATATTCAGGGCGCTAAACGTAGATAAGGTATTTTTAGCCTTTCAAAAAAGAAAGCTAGGTATTAAAACCTAGCTTTTTCGTATCGGCAGAATTATTTATCTACTAAGGCATAATCAAGCTTCTACTTTGCCGGTTGCATGCTCTCAGGGCGAATAAAAACGGGCTCGTCAGCTTTAGACTGGTCAGGATCATAACGGTAGCCTGCCAGATTAAAGTTGAGCATGTCTTCGTATGTTTCACATTGCTCTTGAATCAAGTAACGGGCCATCAAACCACGGGCTTTTTTCGCGTAAAAGCTAATCACCTTAAATTTACCGTTTTTCTCATCCAAGAAAATAGGCGATACGACACGCTGTGAAATAACTTTTGTATTTACCGCTTTAAAGTATTCGTTAGAGGCTAAGTTTACTAAAAGCTCATCATCAGCGAGTTCGCTAATAATCATATTGGCAATATCATCCCCCCAGAACTGATAAAGGTTAGCGCCTTTGTCATTACCTAAGCGTGTACCCATTTCAAGGCGGTAAGCTTGCATCAAGTCTAATGGTTTTAATAGGCCGTACAGGCCGCTAAGCATGCGAAGGTGGCCTTGTGCATATGCTATGTCTTCTGGACTAAGAGAATGAGCGTCAAGGCCGGTATACACATCACCTTTAAAAGTGAATAGCGCAGGGCGACTGTTTGCTTCTGTGTGGTTTTTATCCCACTCGTGATAACGGTTTACATTCAGAGTTGCAAGTTTATCGCTCAGCTTCATTAAAGAGGCAACATCAGCTGGCGTATAAGGTTTAATGGTGTCAATCAGCGCCTGTGCTTGAGTTAGAGCAATAGGTTGGCTTGACTCATTAGTTGGTAACTTGCTGTCTAAATCTAATGTTTTTGCGGGAGAAATTAAAAACTTCATTGGGAATCCTGTAACATAAAGGGCAAGATATATTGCGTTTGTTACAGATTATCCATAGAGTAACGATAGATATCTATAGTGAAGTTCAATAGAGAGAATTTATGAAGAGCAATGTGCTACGTTTTCCTAAAGAATTAACCGCTCAGAGAGATGAGAAAAACAAGCTTGAATCGTCTGAGTCTAAAGCTTGGGATGAGCGTCTTGAAGAGTCGTTTAACCTAATAGATCAAATGAATGATTTGGACTTGATGCGATTACGTGAAGCTTTTGATAAGGCTAGATTAGACTGGCCAGAAGAAGAAGCAGAATTGCCAGAGAAAAATAAACTCCACTCTATTTTGTAATGAACACCTTTATTTCTTGATGAATCTGGATTGTAAAAACAATAGGTTCACTCATCATGATTATTTAGCAAAGCTTGATGCTAAAATGCCGTAAAGCTATAAACCTTCAACATTTAACTTTCCTCTTCGGCAACAGATTGTATGTTTTCTTTTTTAATACGCCATTCTTTGGTATTTATTTTTGCGGCGGCCATTCTTGGCTTTTTACTACCTGAATATTCCTTAAAAGTTTTTCCTATATTGCCTTACTGCCTCTTTGTTTTAATGACACTAACCTTAATTGGTATGAAGCAAAACGAGTTAGTGATTAAGCTGAAACAACTTTATGTCTGGTGGTATGCTTGTTTTCACTCCTTTGTTTTGATGTTGCTTAGCTTTGTATTTGCTAAGTTGATCGGGGCTGATGAGGCGCTGACTTTGGCTATTGTTGCCGTTGCTGCGACAGGCTCATTGTTTGCTACCCCAGCTATTATCCGTGCTTTAGGTTTTGATGTAATGACCTCCATGGCCATGACGATTGCCTCTACCATTTTATTGCCAGTTGCTATTTATGTTTCTTTGTTTTTGCTGCAATCCGGTGAAGTAAGTTTGGATATGCAAGCCTATATTATGCGCTTGGTTATTTTTATCTTTGGCCCTATGTTGCTCTCTTTTGTTATACATAAATATGTACCAGAGGATAAGTTAGGGCGCGCATTGGTAAAAATCTCTCCTTATACCATTTTGGTTGTGTTTGCCTTCCCATTTGGTTTGATTAGTAATTTCAGACTGCAATGGGATCAAGACCCTATATTGGCGTATCAGCTTATTGGTATTTCAACCTTTTTGGTGACCTTGTTTTTTATCGCCGCATTCTTTTTGTATAAAAAACTGGGGAAAGAGCAGGCATTTATGGCAGCTGTGACAGCGGGAAACCGTAATGTGCTGCTAACTCACACCATCGCAGGGTCATTGTTAGGGCCTATGTTTTTGCCGCTTGCTGGTGCAATCCAAGTACCTACATCTGCTCTACCTATCATTACTAAATGGCTGGCGAAGCGTACAAACTAGTTGTTAAATTAATACAAAGAAGTCATGAGGGAAAATATGAAGGAACTGATTAACGCCCGTTTACGTGGTAAAAAAGAACTTCACAGAATTAAAATAATAAATGGAAAATTTACCTCAATTGATGTGCAACATGACTACCTTGACTTGCCTCAGCATGACGGCGTATTTGATGCAAAAGGTAAGCTTGCCTGCGCGCCTTTTGTAGAGCCTCATATTCATCTTGATGCAGCATTAACAGCTGGTGAACCAAATTGGAATAACTCAGGTACCTTGTTTGAGGGAATAGAGCGTTGGGGTGAGCGCAAGCCCATGCTCAATGAAGAAGATATTCGCAACCGAGTTTATCAAACCCTAGAGCTACTTGTTGAAAATGGCGTGCAACATGTAAGAACCCATGCAGATACCACAGATCCAAGCTTGATTGGTGTGAAAACACTTTGTGCAATTCGTGATGAATTAAAAGATAAAATCAATATTCAGGTGGTGGCTTTTCCACAAGATGGATTGCTCTCTTATGAAGGTGGTTTAGATCTCATGATAGAAGCGCTAGAAATTGGCGCTGATGTAGTCGGTGGTATCCCACATTTTGAATATACTCGTGAATTAGGTGAGGCCTCGGTCAAAAAAATCATTGAATTAGCCCAGAAATACGACAGGTTAATCGATGTGCATTGTGATGAAACCGACGATGCTAATTCTCGCTTTTTAGAACTGCTTGCCTGTGAAGCCTTGTTTAATAAGATGGGGCACAGAGTAACTGCAAGTCACACCACAGCCATGCATTCATATGATAATGCCTATTGCTCTAAACTCTTTCGTTTATTGAAAAATTCAGGCATTAACTTTGTTTCTTGTCCAACAGAAAGTATTCACCTGCAAGGTCGGTTTGATACCTACCCTAAACGCCGTGGCGTGACGCGAGTTAAAGAACTTAATGCCGCAGGTATCAACGTATGCCTTGGTGAAGACTCTATTTTTGATCCTTGGTATTCCCTTGGGAATGGCAAGCTGCTTCGCACCTTGGATTTTGCCTTACATATTTGTCAAATGATGGGTTATCAAGACTTCAGCACCGCCTTGAGTCTCATAACGGATAACAGTGCTAAAACCCTCTGTATAGAAGATGTTTACGGCATTGAAGTAGGTAAGCCTGCAAGCTTTATTTTGTTGGATGGCGAAGATGACTACAGCGTACTTCGTAAACAAGGCGAAGTGTTACTCTCTGTGAAGGAGGGTCAAACCATAATGCAAAGAGAGCCAGCGAAAGTCGTTACTGGGAAGTATTTTTAGTCGAAGATCTAATTTTAATAGGTTTTCTTTATTTCAAATGCTTCTTCATCAAGCCGCGGATTTGGTCATAACTTAGGCTTAGAGCTTTCGCGGCTTGTTTCTGACTTTGTTGGTTTTGCTCTAATGCTTGAATAAGTAGCGCTTTTTCTAATTGATTTAGTCTTTGTTTAAAATCAATTTGCTGGTTTGATGTTTTAACTAGCTCGGTATGTTGAGTGTCTATGGCTGGTTGTTTGTCTGTTTTTTCTGCCACTTTTTCTTCGGTATTAGCGCTATGAGGGAAAGGGTCTATGATGATGTTTTCAAGCGGCTCGTTAGTTTCCCCTTGTCTAAAAACAGAGCGCTCAATACAGTTTTTGAGCTCACGAATATTGCCTGGCCAAGCATGTTGTTTTAATGCCTCCATGGCTTTATCACTAAAGCCTGCAAAGCTCTCCCAACCCAGCTCTATGCTCATTCGCATAGCAAAGTAATCAGCCAGTTCTTCTATATCTTCTTTGCGTTCTCTAAGAGGTGGGGTAGGAATAACATCAAAGGCAAGCCTATCAAGTAAATCAGCTCTAAATTCACCTTTTGCAGCCATGTTTTTTAAATCAGCATTGGTTGCGGCAATCAAACGTACATCTACCTTTAAGGTTTTGTGGCCACCAAGGCGCTCAAATTCTCCGTACTCTATGACTCTTAACAGCTTCTCTTGCAGTCTAGTGGACATGGCGCCTAGTTCATCTAAAAAGAGAGAGCCCCCATCGGCGCGTTCAAAGCGGCCATGATGTATTTTTTGGGCGCCAGTAAAAGCGCCAGGTTCATGGCCGAATAACTCGCTTTCCATCAAGTCTTCACTAATAGTGGCGCAGTTAAGGGAAACAAATGCCTGATCCCAACGGGGCGATAGATAGTGCAGTCTCTCAGCGATTAGTTCTTTACCTGTTCCTCTTTCACCTAGGACAAGTACTGGGCGATTAATGTTGGCAAGCGCAGACGCTTGCTCTAATGCTTGGGCAAGTGCAGCTGAACTGCCAATTGCTCTTTGTGGGCTCGAGGTCATATGTAGCTTTTCATAAAATTAATGTGATCGAGTGGTTAATATAGCCTTTATTGGAGGTTTTTAAAGCCATTTTAAATGGTTTTATTGACCGTTTTAATTTTGTTTTTTCACAGCGAAATATAAAATAAATCTTATCTTATTGATTTTTAATGTTTTTTAAAACTTGGCACGTATCCTGATATAGCTATAACAAATTCAAAAAAACTTAATGTTAAAAGTTAATTTCAAAAGGAGTAATACAATGGGCATATTTTCAAGAATGACAGACATTATTAACAGCAATATCACCTCTTTGCTGGATAAGGCTGAAGATCCACAAAAAATGATTCGTATGATCATTCAAGAAATGGAAGAAACCCTAGTTGAAGTGAGATCCAGTTCAGCTAGAGTCATTGCTGATCGTAAAACGGCAGCTCGCCGTCTTGCTAGAATTAAAGAAGAAATTGCTGAATGGACAGATAAAGCTATGTTGGCAATTGATAAGGGTCGTGAAGATTTGGCACGTGCTGCTTTATCTGAAAAACAGGCCACAGCAAAAGAAGTGGATGTAATTGAGCAAGAGTTAAGTGAATTAGATGAACACTTAGCCAGTTTGAACGACGAAATTTCCCAACTTCAAACTAAACTAGATGATGCCAAAGCGAAACAAAAAGCCATGCTAATGCGCCAAACCAGTGTTGAGAATCGCTTGAAAGTGAGAAGACAGAATCAGCGTTCTAATCTAGATGATGCTTTTGATAAATTCGAACGTTTTGAGCGTCGTATGGATACCTTAGAAGGTGAGCTAGAGTCTATGGATATTGGAGCGAATGCAAAAACGAATCTTAAATCTGAGATTGATGCTTTAAAAGAAAATGATGAAATTAATGATGAGTTAGCACAACTTAAAGCCAAGATGGCAAGTAAGTAATAAGCTAAATAATTCACGCTTTTTAACGATTAAATTATTAAGGATGTACCTATGAATATGGCTGTTTTCTTCTTTGTGCCAGTCATCATTTTTATGGGGCTTGTTGCCCCGCTTTGGCTTATCTTGCACTACTTTAGCAAAAGGCGTTCAGCAAAAGGGTTAGCGGAGGAAGATAGGGTGGAATTAGATGATCTTTTAAAAACCGCAGATCAATTGACGGATCGAATCGAAATACTGGAAAGGATTTTAGATGTAGATAGCCCTAACTGGCGAGACAAAGAAGCTCAAGGGGCATATCGCAATCAAGAAGGTGAGCAGAGAGAGTCTTCTTCGGGGAGAGAATAGAATGAATAAGCATAAACTAAAGAACTTATGTCAGAAAATGTTTAATGAGAATAAACAAAAGGGCTGGAATATGAATCTTTATCGTAACCCTGATAAAGGCTATGTCGGTGGTGTTTGTGCAGGTCTTGCAGATCACTTTGATATTGAGCCTTGGGTTGTGCGTATTAGCTTTTTTGCAGGCTTCCTCTTTCTTGGTGGCTTTACTTTGTTTGCTTACATTGTGCTTTGGCATATTTTAAAGCCAGGGGGTGGAGAGCTAAAGTATGAGTATGATGAAAGGCGTCACCAGTATGGACCAAAAAAGATGTTTAAGTATTCGGACTCGTCTTCAATTCGATTAAAGCGAGCAAGAGATAGAATGAACCAAGCGAGTCGTCGTATTGAAGAAATGGAAAAATATGTCACTTCTAAAAAGTATGATTTAGACCGTGAGTTTTCTTCAATGAAGGACAAGTAACAAGTATCTTTAAGCTTGTTCTCTGTTTCAGTAATAGGCTGTTATTTCTAAAAGGATAAATAACAGTGATAGTTAAGAAATCTGCTATCGGGTTTTAACTGACGTAAAGGAGGCTAGGATGTTAACTTGTCCCCATTGCCAAGGACACGACTTAAGGCATGTATTTAATATCTTCATGGGATCTTTTGGTAAAGCGACCTGTCATATTTGCGGTAACGACTTTAGTGTGACAACGAAAGTCAGATGGGCTGTTCAGGCTTTGTGTTATTTCTCAGGTATGTTTACTTTATTGGCTGCCTTATTAATGCACTCAGCTTGGCCATTGATTATCTATGCTGCCATTGTATTGCAGCTTTTTATTCTGGTTATGT
The DNA here is from genome assembly GCF_000967665.1 of Marinomonas sp. S3726. Classification (NCBI taxonomy): domain Bacteria; kingdom Pseudomonadati; phylum Pseudomonadota; class Gammaproteobacteria; order Oceanospirillales; family Oceanospirillaceae; genus Marinomonas; species Marinomonas sp. S3726. The sequence continues at coordinate 105,831 of NZ_JXYC01000011.1, forward strand.
TTAGGTTTGACCTTGTTGAAGAAAAAACTAACCACCTAGATTTAATAAAACAGCCCTCAGATAAGAAGGATTAAACCTTATCTGAGTGCTTGTTCTAACTTCTTGGTTTTTATTTAAACCTAATATTGAGCAAAGTAAGTCTTTGACTAGGTGATAGCACAATATTCTAGACTTTATTATTCCACTCAATACATTCTTCTAAGGTAACGCCTTCACCACCAAAAATATCTAAGGCACTACCAATGGTTAGATCGACTTTTCCTCTTGAAAGTGTTTGAACTAAGGCGAGGTCTTCAAGTGTTCTGGCGCCACCTGCATAGGTCGTTGGTATCGAGGAATGCTTACCAAGCAACTCAACTAATTCTTTATCTATGCCAGCCTGTAAGCCTTCAACATCAGCAGCGTGAATTAAAAACTCATCACAATGATCGGCTAGTTCTTGAAGGTTTTCTAAATTGATCTGAGTAGAAGTGACTGTTTGCCAGCGATCTGTTGCGATATTCCAACCGGTTTCTGTACGACGGCAACTCAGGTCTAAAATAAGTTTTTCTGTTCCTGTTTCGCGTTTAATTCTATCTAATCTGTCCCAGGAGAATTCGCCATTTTCAAATAAGTAAGAGGTAACGATAAGGTGAGATGCGCCGGCTTTTAAGAACTCGCTTGCATTTTTATGATTGACACCGCCACCGAACTGCAAGCCATTTGGGTAGGCTTTTAATGCTTTAATAGCTTCTTCTTTATTACCTGGCCCTAAGGCGATGACATGGCCACCGGTTAACTCATGTTCCTTGTAGAGAGCCGCATAATAAGCTGCATCATGTTCACTGATAAAGTTTTCTTTAGCGCCATGATCATTCAAACTGCCGCCAACGATTTGCTTCACTTTACCTTGATGAAGGTCGATACAGGGTCGAAATTTAGTCAATCTAATTGCTCCAAACAATGTCAAAAAAATGCATAAAATAAGCTGAATAAATATGGCCTGATTGTACCTTATTCAAACCTCTGCTTCCTCAAAATGTCTTTATGTTTAGGATAACTGTTACAATATGCCGCTTTTATCAAATCTAGACTAGGTAAATCACACAACTTTAGTCTAATGCCTGTCTATTTTGTACGGAAAATATCCATGTTAAAAATATCAATTGCAGTCTCTATTGCGGATCATGAAATGGAATTGACAGCAATTCGTTCTCAAGGTGCGGGTGGGCAAAACGTTAATAAAGTTTCTTCTGCAATTCATTTAAGGTTTGATATTAAAGCATCTTCGCTACCTGAATTTCATAAAAGTCGATTGTTAGCGCTTAAGGACTCACGTATTACCAAAGAGGGAGTTGTGATTATTAAAGCACAGCAGCATAGAACTCAAGAGTTAAATAGAGAGGATGCGCTCGCTAGATTGAAAGCCTTGATTCTAGATGCAATTAAGGTAGAGAAGGTGAGACGGGCAACCAAGCCAACTAAATCCTCGCAACGTAAACGCGTTGATCATAAAAAGCAAAAGGGCCAGATTAAGGCATTGCGTAAAAAGAACTGGGACTAGGTCTTATTAGCCTATATAGATAGTTTTGAAATAGGGCTATCTAGCCCCATTTCTCTTTTCTAAATAGTGAAATAACAGGGCAATAATACCTGCTAAAGACAAGTATATTCCTGTCATTAAGAGTAATGGTTCATAGACGATATAAGTCTCCTGTCGTATTTTTGAAAATACTGCATAGGTGTCAATGAGGGTAATAGTTGCCACTAAAGGTGTTGCCTTGAGTTGTAAAATGACCTCTCCTCCGATGACTGGCAATGTGCGCTGTATGGCTCTGGGTAGCCAAATACGCGATAAGATTTTAAATGGTGGCATACCAAATGCCTTGGCCGCTTCTAATTCTCCATTAGGAACACCAGCAAAAGCCCCACGCATGATTTCTCCTTCATAAGCGGCAACAGATAGTGTTAAAGCAATAAAGGCATAAGGCCAAGCATCGGTTAAATAAGGCCAAAGAAATGATTCCCGCAACCAGTCTATTTCTGGGAAGATAGAACCAACACCATAATAAAGGAGCCATATTTGTAGTAATAGAGGTGTTCCTCTTATAAGAGTACAAAAGCTCTGAGCTAATTTTGCTAGAAAACTAGGGCCTGTTACTTGAACTAGACCAATTGGAATCGCGAGTAAGAAGCCCGTGATAAAGCTTGTTACTAACAAAATGAGGGTTCGCCAAAGGCCTTCTAAAATAGCGTCTTGATATTCCGGAATCCAGTACCAGCTAAGGTTGTTAACTAGCCCAGCTATCGAGCCTAATGTAATAACAATCAGTAGTATTCTATGAGGCATAAACCAAGCTTTTATTGCCGATAGATCAAGTATGGATGCCGCTTTTTTTTCTTGAGATAAGTTAGGTTGAATTAAAGGCTGATTATCCATGCATTTGTCCTTTATTTGAGCGACGAATGAAGTACTTAAATAAAGCATCCGAAACTAATGATATACATAAGTAAAGCCCTCCTGCCACGGTCAGAAATAATAGCTGCTCTTTTGTTGCCCCTGCCGCTTGTCTTGCCGCTAATGTTAATTCAGTAAAGCCCACGACAGCGAGTAGTGCGGTATCTTTAGTTGCAATTAGCCAGAGATTGGAGAGACCAGGTAAAGCGTGAGGGAGCATAGCTGGCAAGCTGATACGGTATAGAATTTTGTATTTAGGCATAGCAAATGCATGGGCTGCTTCTATTTGACCTGCTGGTATCGCAAGCATCGCTGAGCGTATCACTTCAGTAGCATAAGCGCCTTGAACAAACGATATGACCAGTACACCTGCGATAAATCCATTAATTTCAATGTTGTTTATCCCTACTAGGCTGAGCAGACTATTTAGTAAGTTTGGTAAAGCAAAATAAATTAATAAGATTAGAACGAGTTCTGGGATGGCTCGTACCGCCGTTGTGTAGCACGCCCATAAATCACGACAGACAATACTGTTACCTAGCTTGCCAAGCGCGCCAAAAAAGCCAATAACAAGTCCAAATAAGAAGCCTAGAATAGCTATCTCTAATGAGAGAAGAAGCCCAGATAATAAGGTGCCACCCCATCCTGGTGCTTCAAAAGCTAATAACTGCCAAACAGACATAGATTGATAATCAATAAACATAAGTCACCCTAACGTTAACAAGCAAAAACTAAGCAAGTTAACTTGCTTAGTTTTTGTTTATCTTATTCGCCGTAAATATTGAAGGAGAAGTAAGCTTGGGATATTTGCTCGTAAGTGCCATTTTTTCGAATGGCGTCAATGGCATTGTTAAGCTGCTCTTTTAGCTCTGGATTACCTTTACGTAGGCCAAAACCAATACCTTCTCCTAATAAGGATTCATCATTAACCGCCATCCCCTTTAGATCGCAACAGTTCTTTCCTTGTTCTGAGTTAAGGAAACTTTCAAGGGTGAGAGCATCTGCTTGGGTTGCATCTATGCGGCCAGAGTAAAGGTCTTGGTTAGCTTCGTCTTGGCTCTGATACTCTTTAATCGTGGCATTAGGATAATACTTTTTTGCAAACTTCACGTGAATGCTGGCGGCTTGTAGGCCGATTATTTTATTATCGAGTTCGGTTGGTGTACTGCTGAAATTTGCATTTTTCGAACCTATGACAGAGGCGCCTGATTGATAATATTTATCTGAGAAATCGATTACACGCTTACGGTCAGAGGTTATAGAGAGTGAGGCTGCAACCACATCTACTTTTTTGGCGAGTAATGCTGGAATAATGCCATCCCAAGCGGTAGCCACAATTTCACAATCTAGTTTGGCTTGTGCGCAAATTGCCTTAGCTATGTCTATTTCCCAACCTGAATAATTACCAGATGCATCTGGCACAGAAAAGGGTGGGTAAGGTTCGGTGGCAATACCTACTTTAATCGTTTGGGCCGCTAGTGTTGTTGAGAAAAAGCCAATAACAGAGGCGCTAATTAACGCAATAGATGCTTTGAGTTTCATGATTTACTTCCTCTAAATAGATTGTTTTATGTTTGGTATTTCTATTTCTATTTTTCTTTTTGTTAGCAAACTGACTGGATGAATTGTTTTAGCCTTTCTGATTTTGGCGCATTGAATATCTCTGCTGCAGAGCCAAACTCTTCAACTTTGCCTGCATTCAAGAACATGACTTTATTGGCGACATCCGCCGCAAACTTCATTTCATGCGTCACTATGATCATGCTTCTGCCTTCAGTTGCTAAATCATGCATAACAGCTAAGACTTCACTGACAAGTTCTGGGTCTAAGGCCGAGGTTGGCTCATCAAAAAGCATTAGCTCAGGGTTGATTGCGAGAGCTCTGGCTATGGCTGCTCTTTGTTGTTGGCCACCGGAGAGGTTACAAGGGTATTGGTGCTTCTTATCGTAAAGCCCAACGCGCTTTAGTAGCTGGTGGGCATTGATTAAGGCTTCATCTTTGGAAATGCCGAATACCTGAGTCGGCACTTCGATAATGTTTTGCTCTATATTCATGTGCTGCCAAAGATGAAAGCCTTGAAAAACCATGCCAAGTTTCTGACGGATAAGGCGAAGCTGCTTTTGGTCTTTTGCAACCATGTCACCTTGTTTATTGCGAATGAGTTCAATCTTTTTACCGAAAATATGAATGTCACCAGCACTGGGTGTTTCAAGCATATTTATGCAGCGAAGCGTGGTGGACTTACCTGAACCACTGCCACCAATAAGCGCAATGACATCTCCTTTGTTTGCACTTAGATCTATTCCTTTTAGAACCTCTAATTCGCCAAAACTCTTCCTTAGATTGGTAATTTCAAGAATGGTGTTGTTTGTATCTATCTCATTTATGGCCATGTTAGGAGTCTCTAAATGATTTCGAAAATAATTAAATTATGCGCTTGCATAAATTTATACACTTGCATAATAATGATGTCAACAGAATCACTTTGAGTAATAAGTGAACAAATAAAAGTGCAATTTAGGAGAATGAAAAAATGAAACTATTTGGTAGTCAGTCAATGGTTGCGCCGATTCAGCGTGTTCTTATGAGGCGCCCAGGAGCAAGCTTACTTGCTGCAGACGCAAAAAAGTGGCATTACGGCACTATGTTTGATGCCCCAAAGGCGATTGAGCAATATGCCGCTTTCGCTGATCTTGTTGCGCAGTCTGGAGCAGAAATTAGCTGGATAGAAGACGATAATGATGGACTTTGTGATGCAATGTTTACTCAAGATGCTTCTTTAGTCACTGATCATGGTGCTGTTTTACTAAACATGGGGAAGGTGTTAAGAGTGCCTGAACCTAATCTTCATAGACAGGCTTATCAAGCTGCTGGTGTTCCTATCTTGGGAGAGTTAACAGGTAGTGCAATGATAGAAGGCGGTGACTTCATTTGGTTGAATGAAAATACTATAGTGGTAGGTTGTGGATTCCGCTCTAACCGTGAAGGTATTGATCAGCTTAATGAAATTTTAAATCCGTTTAATATTAATGTGATAGGTTTTGATTTGCCGGTATGGCATGGGGCTGAAGCTTGTTTACATTTAATGTCAATGATTTCTCCTCTTGATGAAAAGTTAGCGTTAATATATTCGCCTCTCATGCCAACGGCTTTTTATAATTTACTGTTGGAAGAGGGCTACACATTGATAGATGCACCAGCGGAAGAGTATCTTGCAAGCGGTGGCTTGAACTTAAATGTTCTGCCAGTTAAGCCTAAAGAATGCATTATGATAGATGGATTCCCTTTGACTAAAGCTATGATGCAAGATGCTGGATGCAAGGTTCATGTGTTTGAAGGAGATGCTCTTTGCATTGCATGCGAAGGAGGGCCTACCTGTTTAACTAATCCAATATTACGAGGCTAAAGCATACCCAGTATGTCTATTAAAAGAAGAGAAGGAAATAATCGGCGTCAGGAGCTGATTGAAGCAGCTTTAGACTGTATCGAAAATGAAGGCTTACAAGGTGCGACAGTAAGAAAAGTGGCTGACTATGCTGGAGTAACCAATGGTTTGATTCGATTTTACTTCTCTAGTAAAGATGAGTTGATAAGGGCGGCTTATGCTGCCCTTTTGGAACAAATTTATGCAAGTGCTAGGGTGAATATTGAGGATTCTCAGTTGCCGGCGAAAGAGCGCTTGCGTCGCTTTATAGAAGCGACCTTATCTTTCCCTATTGTGTCGCCAAGAACAGTCTTGCTATGGGCTAACTTTTTGCCTCTTACTTATATTGACGAGCAAATGACTGCTATTAGAAGTGATGGTTATGTGGAAACAACTAATATTTTGCAGCCACTGATAAAAGCCACGTTGGAAGATCATGAGCAATTTATTACAGATCAAGAGTCTGCTCGATCAGCGGTTAAGATTAATGCTGTTATTGATGGCTTATGGCTTGAAGGAAGTATGGCTGGTTATAAGTTTGAAAATGGTGAGTTGGCTCAGATGGGGTTAGAAACAGCGTCAGCCATTTTAGCTATCGAACTTTAAATAAAAGCCCTAATCAAACACTTGATAAGGGCTTTAGTAAAATAGGTTTTATGCCGTTGTTGTTTGTGCTTTTCTTAGCATGCTAACAAGTTCATCTTTTAAATAAACGCGGCGGTGTTTAGCTTTTTCTTCTTCTGCAGTGGTTGCTAATGTCACCTCGTTTTCCATATTTTCAATACTACGAGTTAGCTCATGGTATTCATCAAACAATTTTTTAAAGTGAGCATTCTCCATTTTAAGCTGGTGAATTTCATGCTTAAACTCAGGTAAATCATTAGCAAGAGTGTGGTGTTCTACAGGCATAGTGTCTTCCTTAATTTTTATGTTGATAATTATTTGATCCTGTTTAGAGCATAAGGCGGTATCAGAAAATTATCTTGATCTAGGTTAAGAAAAGCGTAAACCCACAAGCTTTGCTGAAGAATACTCATGTCATAAGGTCAATGACTGCAATCAAAGCAATGCTTAATGTCTGGCAGTATTGTTAAGCGCTTTTCATCAATGGGTTTGTGACAGGTTTGGCAAAGACCATAATTATGTTCTTGTGTTTTTTGTATTGAAGCTTGTAATGCTTCTAAAGCCAAACGTTCAGATTTTTGACACTCATCTAACACTTCATTAATCATAGGTGAAGCATTCTGCTGTTGTTTGATTTGCTTAATCCTTTCTAGCCTTTCTTTATAACTATCTAAAAGTCTTGCTTCAGCTCGACTTATCGAGTGGTCAAAGGAGGCAATTTTAATATTTCGGGTAAGGCTCTGACTAACAGGGAAATAAGACATAAGATGCTCCTTTAAAGTTTTGCGGCTAGGGCATGTTTGACTAACATTGATTGAATGGTTTGATTTAGCACTTGGTGTCGTTTTTGATATTGACGTAACTTGTCGCTTGAGTGTGACTCGTCTAGCGCTTGGATCTGTGTTGTTAGTTGCTGGTATTCAATCGCCATGGTTTGAAATTCAGCGTTATACAAGTTTAAGAGTCTGATCTCATCAAGATAGTGCGGGTGTTCAAGCATGAGATATGAAAGGTTATTGGCCATCTGAATCTCCTTACTCAGTGTTAGTTTTATGGTTATCAGCTTAGTTTACTTTTTTGATCAAAAAATAGACTAATTTAAAAGCTTTTCTTCGTCCTGATATGTATCAAGTTAACGCTTGTTTATGACACTTTATCGAAACTCAATATCTTATTTTGTGAGAAGAAATGCTTATTTAATGAGGGGGAAAACAGGTCTGTGATTAGCTTGATTCAGCTCTTAGGGGAAGGCGAAGCAAATAGATACTGACACAGATACCTATGCAGATGAGTGATAAAGTCGCCCAAAACTTTCCAACAAGAAACATAGATAGCCCCATACCACACCACATGAAAATAATGGCTCGATTGCGACTCTTTTTAGGTATGCCTTTGTCAGACTGCCAATCCTGAATAATAGGTCCAAAATATTTGTGGGCTGTGAGCCAGTTATGAAAGCGTGTAGATGATTGAGAAAAGCACCAAGCACTTAATAAAATAAAAGGCGTAGTTGGAAGAAGGGGAAGAACTACACCGATAATGCCAAGGACTAATGAGACCCATCCTGTTGCTAAATAAAGTAAGCGTTTAAAAGGGCTTTGTTTATGCTTAGCTGGTTTGGCCATGTGTATTGAGTGTCCTATTGGCAAAGCAAGTGCTTTTACAATAAACCCTATCGTATCAATTGAGAGAGTACAAACTAATTGTGCAGGGGAAACTTTAAGGAGCTATTTGCTTGTTGCCAATAACCCCTTAAAAATTTGATTAAACAAAAGATGACATGTCATCCATTGATTCCGGTGCTGCTAAGCTCCAACCACCTAAACGTTTCCATCTATTTACAATCTCACAGAAAAGCTCAGCGGTTTTCTCTGTATCATATTTTGCTGAGTGTGCTTCTGCATTACTAAATGGAATGGCAGCTGCTTCACATGCTTTAGCTAATACTGTTTGGCCAAATGCTAGGCCAGCAAGACTTGCTGTGTCAAAGCTAGAGAAAGGGTGAAATGGATTACGTTTGATATCACAACGTTCGATAGCTGCATTTAGGAAACCATGATCAAATGCTGCATTGTGGCCCACAAGGATGGCGCGTTTACATCCAACTGACTTAAGTTCTTTTCTTACCTTACTAAAAATTTGGCCAAGCACTTCTGCTTCAACGACATCTTTACGTTCAGGGTCGAAAGGATCAATACCTGTGAACTCTAAGGCAGACTTTTCAAGGTTTGCACCTTCAAATGGTCTAACATTGAACTCAATAGTTTCATGGATATAAAGCTCGCCATTTTCATCCATTCTCAGGATGCTGGCAGCAATTTCTAATAATGCGTCAGTTTTATTATTAAAGCCTGCGGTCTCAACGTCGATAACAACAGGTAAGAAACCACGGAAGCGGTCTTTAATTTCGTGCATGGTGGAATTTTGGTGGTTTGACAAGACTAATCCTTAATGTGCCACTTGCTCGTAATGTTATTGCTGGATAGGATTGCAGCATAACACATTTGTTAGCTTGAACGAGATATCTAATGGGAAATGCGGTACTAAAAAAAATGAAAAATATACTAATACCAGCGGTTTGTGCGCTCGGTATTGGATTTAGTGCTTCGTCACAGGCAATAACTCGTTATCAATCTGACTTGACTGAAGCTCAATGGCTTCTTTCTGGTGATATTTTCTCCTGCAGTTTAAGTCATCCCATTATGTATTATGGGGAAGGGCATTTTATTAAAAATGCGGGTGAGCCAATGAAGTTTATTCTTAACCCAGGTAATGAAAAGTTAGGCCCAGGAAATGTCTATATTATTTCTCAGGCGCCAAATTGGTCTCCTGGGTTAAAGCCAGAAACATTAGAGGTTTTGGCTTATCCTGGCTACGGAATGACGGTAGAGGTTGGTGGAAAGGTTGCAGAACGCATGCTTACCAGCCTGAATAAGGGGTTACATCCTGTATTAGCTGGCAGTGCTTGGGAGAGTGGTCGCGAAACCATAGAAGTTGCACTCACAAATATTAATTTTGCGCCTGCCTATAATGAATTTAGACGTTGTATGGCGAGCTTACTGCCTGTTAATTATGATCAGATCGCAAGATCGGCTGTGCTATTTCCTGAAAATGGCGTATTGCTTTCAACTAGGATGCAAGACAGATTAGATCTGGTTGCCTTGTATGTGGCGAATGACCCGAGTGTTGAATACATCTATATTGATGGCCACACAGATTCATTAGGTTCTCGAAGGGATAACCGTGAGCTTTCTAAAAAGAGGGCGGAAGCGGTGACTGCTTACTTGTTAGAGCAAGGTGTCGCAGTAGAAAAAATTATTTCTCGATACCATGGTGAGCGTTATCCAACAATAGATAACAAAACACGATCTAATCGTGAGAGAAACCGTAGGGTGACCATACGCCTCGAAAAATTCGATCCTTAATCTGTTGCGAACGGTGAATCAGGGCCTAGGATATCCATGCCAATGTTTATTTCTAGGTTGAATGTTTTAGTTTGCCCAGAGCAGCCTGCATAAACAATTGTCCATGCCTCTTCACTTCCTGGAGGAGGTATGCGCCAGCAAACGCCTTTGATATTGACGTAACGTGTGCCATCTGAGTCCTCTGTTATGGCGTATTCTTCCTCTTCCACTTGTGCATTTTCATATTCTGCTTGAGCTTCTTTGGCTAGCATTAACTGGGCTTTAGTTTGCTCCGAAAAGACATTTTCTAACTCTTCACCAGTCGCTTCTAATTCGTAATTGCTATCAAAGTGATCTGCTTGGGTACTTTCTAAGCTTTGAGACAAGGTTTGTACTGGTGCTTCTAGTGTTTGCCCTTCAATGTGAAATGGTGCCGTGTCGTCAATCAATTTATTGTCTGTTTCAAACTCAGTAGGTGTTGCGCCTTCTAATGGATCTAATAGGTTGCTTTGGCTCGAACTTGATGAGGTTAAGTCTATGTAGCCCTCTATTTCAGTTGAGGTTTGTGAAACAGGAGCTTGTACTTGATTATCTGTTTTTACATGGGCTTCTTTTGGGGCGCTGTCAATCAAGCTTAAACTTAATTTAGGTTTTACTTGTGGTAAAGAGGGAGCGTCTTTTGGCTGATTAAAGCCAATAAACGGGGTTATCCAAGGTGAAAGAATAATAAGGTGCAAGCCGATAGCGATGAGCAGAATAATTAAAAAAGTACGTTTACTTGTTTTGGGTGTAGAAAGAGGCTTGTTCATGATTTCTTGTGTGAGTAAATTAAGTAAATTTTACCTCTTATAGCGCAGAGAATCGATGTTTTTTGACACTCAGAGTCTACTTGATAAAAGTACTTTTTGGGATTTTGAAAAGGGTATAAGGCTATAGCAAAAAAATGATGTGAAAGCAGTGGCTTTTTAAGCTTCGGGGTTGGGCTTTGAACGCTCCACACGTATACTGTTGGCATATAAATTATGAGAAAAAAATATGTCTAGGTTGATTGCTCTTGTATTTGTCACTTCTCTCTTGATTGCATGCGGTAATAAGGGGGCATTGTATTTACCTACGGCCGATAATGGGCCAGCTCAACCTAGCCAGACCAATCAATAAGGATAAAGTTTAGTGGACTTTTTTAATTATAAAGATCAAGCGTTAATGGCAGAAAACGTTTCTATCGCAAGTATTGCGGAGCAGCATGGAACACCTTGTTATGTTTACTCAAGAGAAACCCTAGAGCGCCATTACAAGGCCTATGCAGATGCATTTTCTTCTCACCCATCTTTAATTTGTTATGCCGTTAAAGCTTGCTCAAATATCGCTATTTTGAATGTGCTAGCAAAAATGGGAGCAGGTTTTGATATTGTTTCTGTTGGCGAGCTAGAGCGTGTTCTACGTGCTGGTGGTGATGCTAGCAAAGTAATGTTTTCTGGTCTTGGAAAGCAAGCACATGAGATGGAGCGCGCGCTCGAAGTGGGGATTCATTGTTTTAATATTGAGTCCGAGTATGAGCTGTACCGTTTAAATGAAGTTGCAGAAAAATTGGGTAAAAAAGCACCTGTTTCATTAAGGGTAAACCCAGATGTTGATGCTAAAACACATCCTTATATCTCAACGGGTCTGAAAGAAAATAAATTTGGTATCGATATTAATGACGCGGTACGAATCTACACGATCGCTCATGAGCTTCCGCATCTGGATGTAATGGGGGTTGATTGCCATATTGGTTCTCAGTTAACTGAGTTAACACCTTTTATCGATGCTTTTGATCGTCTATTGAAGTTGATTGATGAGCTTGCCTTATCTGGTATCGAAATTAAGCATGTTGATTTAGGTGGTGGTTTAGGTGTTCGTTATCGTGATGAAGTACCCCCCGTCCCTGCTGACTATGCCGCACTTGTTTTGCCTAAAGTGGCGGATAGAAACTTTTCTCTTGCGTTTGAACCAGGCAGATCTATTGCGGCTAATGCTGGTGTGCTTGTTACTCAAGTTGAGTTCTTAAAGTGTTCAGAGCATAAAAACTTTGCCATTATCGATGGCGCTATGAATGATCTTATTCGTCCGTCACTTTACAGTGCTTGGATGGATATTGTGCCTGTGAAGTTGAAAGCTAAAGCGACAGAAAATAAAAAGGTTTATGACCTAGTTGGGCCTGTTTGTGAAACAGGAGACTTCTTAGGTAAAGATAGAGAGCTTGACTTAGAGGCGGGTGACCTACTCGCAGTTAGATCTGCAGGAGCCTATGGTTTTACCATGTCGTCCAACTATAACAGCCGTAACCGTGCCGCTGAAGTAATGGTAGATGGTGATAAAGCTCATCTTATTCGTTCTCGTGAAACAATTGATCATCAGTTAGCTGGTGAGCAAATTTTGCCTGAATAAAAGAAGGAGCCTAGTTTTGTTGCTTAAATTTACCAAAATGCATGGTCTAGGGAACGACTTTGTAGTGGTTGATGCGGTAAGTCGTAAAGTTTATTTTAATAAAGATATGATAGCTCGCCTGGGTGATCGTCATACGGGTATTGGTTTTGATCAACTACTTTTGGTTGAACCGCCAACTAACCCTGATATGGATTTTAGATATCGTATCTTTAACTGTGACGGTAGTGAAGTTGAGCATTGTGGAAATGGTGCTCGTTGCTTCGCAACTTTTGTTCAAGATAAGGAACTGATTGATAAAGACATTATCAATGTTGAAACCAAAAATGGGCCTATTCAGTTACGAGTTTTAGCGGGTGGTTTAGTTACGGTTGATATGGGGGTTCCAAGCTTTGAGCCTGCTGACTTACCATTCACAGGTAGTGCTAATGGGGATTTTTACGATATTCCCGTTGCGGACTCACTTTATCAAATAACTCCCATTTCTGTGGGCAATCCGCATGCTGTTCATAAGGTTGATAAGTTAGATGATGATTATGTGGAGCAGGTCGGTGCAGCGATTGAAAGCCATGAATTATTCCCTAACAATGTTAATGTTGGTTTTATGCAGCTTGTTTCTGAGTCTGAAATAAACTTAAGGGTTTATGAGCGAGGCGTTGGGGAAACCCAAGCATGTGGAACAGGAACCTGTGCTGCAGTAGTGGCTGGTATTAAACAAGGTTGGCTTGCAAGTAAAGTAAAAGCGAACTTATTAGGTGGTGAGTTAACTATCGAATGGCAAGGTGAAGGTCACCCAATTTTAATGACGGGACCTACCGCCAAGGTGTTTGAAGGCCAGATATATCTATAAAGAGGCAGTATGACCGAAGCTAGCGTAATTGAATTCTTAAAAGCAAATCCAAAGTTTTTTCATGATCATTTGGATTTGCTAGAAACCTTGGATGTGCCTCATGCTTTGGAGCCAAATAACACGGTTTCTTTGATTGAACGTCAGGTGTTTTTATTACGTAAATCTGCTGAAGACTATAAAAGCCAGTTTGAACGCTTAGTTGATGTTGCCCGTGAAAATGAGTCGATTATGCACAAGAGCCGTCGCCTTGTGTTAGCTGGCATGGTTTGCACTAACTTAGATGAGTTTGCCATCATGCTTGATGACGTCATGCGTGATGATTTTCATATTAAGCTTCACTCTTTGGTGCTTTTCTCAGAGAAAGCGTTAGATACTAATATTAGAGTGACACCAATGCATCAGGCAGGTCCAGTGCTTAAAGAAGTTCTGCTAAAAACTGGTTGCTATTGTGGTGCTTTGTCGGTTGATGAAGCTCAATATCTGTTTCAAGATAAAGCTGATCAAGTTATGTCTTCTGCTGTATTGCCTCTGGTGTCCCATTATCAGGGCGCGGATAGGTATATTGGTGTGTTAGCTTTAGGTAGTGAGGAGCTAGAGAAATTTAAACGTGAAAAAGGCGTGATGTTTCTTGAGTATTTGTCTGAAATTCTAAGTGCTATTTTAATAAGGTTGCTACCGTGACACGTTTAATTACCTTTGATCTTGATAATACCCTTTGGGATGTAGAGCCTGTGATAGTAAGAGCTGATCAGGCAATGTTCCATTGGTTTGAAGACAGATTTCCTGGTTTTAATCAGGCATTTGATCAAGCGGCTTTATTTAAGCTTAAGCAACAGTTACTGGAAGATTCATCTGCTCTAAGAGCTGATATCTCGCGTTTGCGAGTGGAAGTGTATCGAGTGGCTTTGCAGGATTTTGGTTTACCAAAGGAAGAGGCTGCTTTAGTTGCTCAATCTGCCTTTGATTACTTTCATGAGTGGCGTCAAAAAGTTGATTTGTATCCGGGTACTAAAAAAGTACTGTGGCAATTAGCTAATCATTATCGCCTAGCTGTGATTACTAATGGCAATGCTGATGTATTTCACCCTGATGTTGGTTTATCTGACTCTTTTGAATTTGCTGTAAGGGCAGACAAAGAAGGGATCGCAAAACCTAATGCGGATATTTTTCTAAAAACGGCCGAGCTAGCAGGTGTTGATGTTAGTAATCTGATCCATGTTGGTGACAATGTGCATGATGATGTGAACGGTATTAATCAGGTTGGTGGACGAAGTATCTGGTTTAATCGTCATGGTGCAAGGCGTTGGCAAGATAAATGGCCAAGCCGCCCAGATGCTGAAGTGCATGCTTTAGAGGAGTTACCAGAAGTAATTGCTGATATGATTGCGCAAAATTAAGTCAGCGAAAGCTTAAGGAATAAGAAAATAGTTTTTTACTATTGAGTTAGTAGTAGGAACTCATTTTTACACCTATAAAAAAGTGCTAAACTAGCACATATTCAAAGATAATATGATTTAAGGAATTTCAAATGGGTGACAATACTATCCAAATTACCGATGCACAATTTCAAGACGAAGTGCTGAATTCTGAACTACCTGTAGTAGTTGATTTTTGGGCTCCTTGGTGTGGTCCTTGTAAAATGATTGGTCCAGTACTTGAAGATGTTGCTGGTGAAATGGAAGGCAAAATCAAAGTTGTTAAAATTAACGTTGACGAAAACCCTGATACAGCGCCTAAGTACAATGTTCGCGGTATCCCAACCTTGTTGGTTGTTAAAGGTGGTGAAGTAGTAGCAACTAAAGTTGGTGCTGTTTCAAAAAGTCAGCTTGTTGACTTTATTGATACTTCTATCTAAATCATCTTTTGATTTAGGTAATAAAAAAGCAGCCAATAGGCTGCTTTTTTTGTGCTCATGTTTTGTTTAGTGCATTAATTTTTGATGCTAGCTAGTTTCTGCATATAGTCTGGTGAGTGGTAGCTTTCTAATGCACTTGCCATTGTTTGTGCATAAGGCAAGTAACTCTTTAGATCTTTCTTTGCCATAGGCTCGTCATTAGGTAGCTTCACTGTTACAGGGTTCTTATGAGTACCATTGATGCGGAATTCATAATGTAGGTGAGGGCCAGTTGCGTAACCAGTTTGACCAACAAAAGCAATTGTTTGGCCTTGTTTCACTCTACCACCACGTTTGATCTTACGAGAGAAACCATTTAAGTGAGCATAAAGGGTTGTGTAGCCACGGCCGTGATCAAGGATCACAACATTACCATAACCATTTTGCTTACCTTTAAAGATGACTTTACCATCACCTGATGCTTTAACTGGCGTGCCCTTAGATGCTGCGTAATCTACGCCACGGTGTGGGCGAGTTGTTTTGAAAATCGGGTGTAAGCGATTGGGGTTGAATTTTGATGAGATACGGGTGAAATCAACTGGTGTACGTAGAAAGGTCTTACGCATAGAGAGACCATCTGGTGTGTAGTAATGGGCACCTTTGTCAGTCTCGTAACGAATAGCTTGGTAAACACGGCCATTATTTACAAACTGTGCCGCGAGTATGTTGCCAAACCCAATTGATTGGCCGTCTAAATATTTTTCTTCAAATAGAAGGCTAAAGGTATCGCCATCTCTTAGGTCTAATGCAAAGTCGATATCCCAGCCAAAAATATTTGCCATTTCAATTAGCATGGATTGGCTTATGCCTGCTTTTAAGCCATCAAGAAAAAGAGAGTTGCTTATCGTCGCTTCCTTGTAGACGTTAACAATCTCGGGCTCTCTTACTAGCTTATTACTAACAAATTTCCCTTCTTTCTTTTCAAATGCAATGGTTTCAAGTTGGGATTTTATGAGTTTTAGGCTAATTAGCTCATTGGTGTTTTTGTCTTTGACAAACTCCAGTTCCTGTCCTGGCCTCATTCTTGTCAGTTCTTTAGGCTTTTTATCCGCACTAGAGACACGGTATATATCCTGATTAGAAATGCCATGGGAAGATAGAATCTTAGAAAGTGAGTCGCCAGATTTAACCGAAGCTTGCTGTGTAATATAGCTAGGGTCGTGTTTTACCAAACCAGAAGGTGTTGGTAGCTCAGCTGGGTTGTTAATGACAGCCGGCGCTTCTGTGTCTGTTACTTTAGTTTTAACGATTTCTTCGTCAATAGAGATAATTTGCAATGGAACTTCAAGCTTGATTGTTGTTTCTTCAACTTCAGAAGGTGCAAAGCCAACAAGTAATGCCACGATGGAAGTGGTAGCTGCAAGTAAAAAAAGATGTTTTGAGAGATTTGTTCTAGCCAAGAGAATACCTAAAAATCTGAAATAAAGCCTTATAATGTTACCAATAATGCCTTTATAATTGAATGCTTTTACTGAAACAAGATTTTTAATTAACTAACTTATACGAATTTTAAAATTGGGAAATGATTTCGCTATGACAATAGGTAGTAACGACCTTTTAAAAGACCTACAAAATCGTGGGCTAATTGCTCAAACAACAGCTGAAGAAGAGCTGGCTAATCACTTGAATGAGACAAGTCGTACTCTTTATTGTGGCTTTGACCCGACAGCAGATAGTTTGCACATAGGTAGTTTGGTGCCATTACTTATGCTTAAGCGTTTTCAACAAGCTGGTCATAAACCTTTAGCGCTTGTTGGTGGTGCAACAGGCTTGATCGGTGATCCTAGTTTTAAAGCTGCTGAACGTAAGTTAAACGGCCCTGAAGTCGTTAATGAATGGGTTGGTAAGCTTAAGACGCAAGTGAGCCAATTTATTGAATTTAACGATAAAGCAAACAGTGCTGAAGTAGTTAATAACTATGATTGGACGAAAGATCTAAATATTCTCGATTTCTTACGTGATGTGGGTAAGCACTTTTCTATTAATGCCATGATTCAAAAAGAGTCAGTAAAGCAGCGTATTAATCGTGAAGGTGAAGGTATTTCATTCACTGAATTTACTTATATGATTTTGCAATCATTTGATTTTGCAGAACTTAATCGTTTGAATGGTTGTAGCCTTCAGATTGGTGGTAGTGACCAATGGGGTAATATCACAGGCGGTACAGAGCTAACTCGTCGCCAAAATGGTAATCAGGTATTTGGTTTGACCATGCCGCTTGTTACCAAATCTGACGGTACTAAGTTTGGTAAGACGGAGTCAGGCACAATTTGGTTAGATGCTAAAAAGACAAGCCAATATGCTTTCTTCCAATTCTGGTTAAACACAGCTGATGCTGATGTTTATAAATTCTTGAAGTACTTCACTTTCTTATCTATCGAAGAAATAGACGGTATTGAAAAGGCTGATCAAGAAGCAGAAGGTAAGCCTCAAGCTCAAGGTATTTTAGCAAAAGAAGTTACTCGCCTTGTTCACGGTGATGAAGGTCTTGCTGCAGCTGAACGTATTACTCAAGCTTTATTTAGTGGCGAAGCGGCTGATTTAAGTGAACAAGATTTGGCTCAGATACAATTAGATGGTCTGCCATCAACTGAATTTGAGTTATCTGAACTAGCTGATACGCCTTTAACAAGTTTCTTTACTGAGTCTGGTCTTGCATCAAATGGTAAGCAAGTTAAAGATGCGCTGCAGCGTAACTCTGTTTTTGTAAATGGGGAAGCGAAAGGGATGCAAGATAACATGTTAGCAAACGAAATATTTGCAGCTGATAAAGGTTATTACAATAAGTACTTCCTTGTTAAACTAGGTAAAAAGAAGCATCACTTGTTTGTATTGAAGTAAATGACAGTAAAGACTTAGCTAACTTCATCTGCTTGGTCTTTCTAGTTTCTTTTCGCTAATAAAAAACCCAGCATATGCTGGGTTTTTTATTTTTCGCTTGTTTCAGCTAATTATAAAAATATGCTGACACACATACCACCTACCACACTTAACACGATTGTATAAGGTAGGGCCATCCACACCATGCGACCATAAGATAGGCGTAACAATGGCGCAATTGCAGACGTTAGTAGAAATAGGAAGGCTGCTTGACCATTTGGTGTTGCAACACTAGGTAAGTTTGTACCTGTGTTAACGGCAATGGCTAGCTTGTCAAAGTGTTCGCGTGAAATTGTTCCAGCATCTAGAGCAGCTTTGATTTCGTTAATGTAAACCGTTGCAACAAAGACATTATCACTAATAGCAGACAGGATACCGTTGGCAGCAAAGAACATAATAGGTTGCTGTTGTAATGGTAGTGAAAGTACATAGGTGATAACTGGCTGGAATAGATGTTGATGGTGAATAACAGAAACAATGGTAAAGAAGACGACTAAAAGTGCTGTGAAAGGCAGTGCTTCTTCGAATGCATGTCCGATTCTATGTTCTTCTGTAATGCCATTAAAAGCAGTCAAAAGTACGATAATCATTAGACCAACAAGGCCAACTTCAGCAACGTGAAAAGCTAAGGATAAAACAAGAATAACGGCGACGACAGCTTGAACTAAAAGCTTAGCTTTATGAGCTGGTGTGCTGCGTTTGTCTTCTTCTTCATCATAATTCTTAAGAATCTGACGGATGTTGTCAGGTAGATGAGCACCATAACCAAAGCTTTTTGTTTTCTCTAAAAGTACTACTGTGATTAAGCCAGCAACCAAAACAGGCATAGAAACCGGAGCAACATAAGTGAAGAACTCCGCAAAATCCCAACCAGCAACTTCAGCAATCAGAAGGTTTTGAGGCTCACCAACCAAGGTTGCAACACCACCAAGTGCGGTACCAACGGCACCATGCATTAATAAACTACGAAGAAAAGCACGAAACTTTTCAAGATCATCACGGTTGGTTTCTAAAACATGATCATCTGAACCATGGTCGTGATCGTGATGAGGTTTTTTACCAGAAGCGACTTTATGATATACAGAGAAGAAGCCAACGCCGACACTAATAAGCACCGCGGTTACTGTCAAAGCATCAAGGAAGGCAGATAAAATCGCTGCTGAAAGGCTGAAAAGTAGAGATATAGCGACTTTCGAGCGAACGCGAATTAATAGTTTGTTGAAGATGAATAGCAGCATGTCTTTCATAAAGTAAATGCCGGCTACCATAAACATTAGAAGTAAGATAACAGGAAAGTTATTTACTACTTCTTTATAAACCCCATGAGTGTCAGTTAGACCAATGGCAACAGCTTCGATAGCAAGTAATCCGCCTGGTTGTAATGGGTAGCATTTTAATGCCATAGCAAGAGTGAAAATGAATTCAACAATTAATAACCAGCCTGCAACAAAGGGCCCTGCTGTCATTAAAATAATTGGATTTAGTATGAGAAATGCAATAATGGTTTGTTTAAACCATAAAGGAGAACTTCCTAAAAAGTTCTTGCTGAGAGCCTGAAATAGGGTCGCAGTCATGGATTTGCTCCTAGTTTGGAATGATAAATATTAATTACGTGAATGATAAGAGATATTGTTAGTGAGAGGAAGTCTGGAGTTTTTAATATAAGACATTGTTTTTAACAAATTTTACCTTATATACCTAGGTAGAGAGTTTTACTTAAAATCTGTTTGAAAATTGGCAAAAAAGGCGAGAAAAATTGGAATTTTTAATTGAATATGCAGGCTTCCTGCTAAAACTGGTGACTGTTGCATTGATCATAGTGCTTACTTTCGCTGGTATCTTTGCAAGTAAAAGTAAAGAAAAGCCAGGTGGTCTGAAAGTAACGAAATTGAATGACAGCTATGATGCAGCCAAGTCTCAGTTAGAGAATGAGTTGCTTGATAAAAAGTTGCTTAAACAGCAGCAAAAAGAAAAGAAGAAGCAGGATAAGTTAGCTGCCAAAGCGGATAAGAAATCTAAAAAGCAGGATGTAAAAGCAGAGGATGCTAAAAAGCGGTTATTCGTAATTGATTTTGATGGTGATATTCAGGCAAGTGCGACGCAAGCTTTACGACGTGAAATTACGGCAATCTTATCAATTGCGACACCTAAAGATGAGGTGGTGGTTCGTTTAGAAAGCGGTGGTGGTGTTGTTCATGGTTATGGTTTAGCTGCTTCTCAATTACAACGTATTAAAGATGCTAATCTTTCTTTGACTATTTGTGTTGATAAGGTCGCTGCGAGTGGTGGTTATATGATGGCTTGTGTAGCTGACAAAATTGTCGCTGCTCCCTTTGCTATTTTGGGCTCAATTGGCGTTGTGGCTCAAGTGCCTAATATCCACCGTTTACTTGATAAAAGCCTCGTTGATGTTGAGCTTCATACTGCGGGTAAATACAAGCGTACTTTAACTATGTTGGGTGAAAACACAGACGAAGGCCGTGCTAAGTTCAAGCAAGACCTTGAAGATACGCATGTTCTATTTAAAGAGTTTGTTTCCAGTGCACGACCTGTGATTGATATTGAAGCAATTGCTACAGGTGATGTTTGGTATGGTTCGCAAGCTCTGAAAAATAATCTAATCGATCAAGTTAGTACTAGTGATGCTTATTTGGTTTCTCAGCTTGAGTCTAGTGATGTGGTGTCTATTAAATATCAAGAGCCTAAAAAGCTGGCTGAAAAACTAGGCTTATCTGTTCTAGGTGCTTTTGAGGCCAAGGCAGTTAAGTGGTTTAGCAAAATTAGCCAATACAAAGGTTATTAAACTAGGGGGCTTACGCATAAGTCTTCCTGCCTCAGCGGGTGGATAAAAGTCTTAAGATTTATGGTGAGGGCTACAACTTAATAGTTATTCTATTGATAAGGTCCTCAGCATAAAGATAGGGCTTTTAGATCACGTCCTTCGGATCTTTAAAGAATTCCTAAACGGCATTTCAGAAAAAGTAACACCCTGTGTTGTTACTTCTCGAAAGGTGTCTCCATTAATTCAATATAACGCCTTGTGTGATACTTTTCCCTATGTGCCTTAAAAGAGCAGACTGAAAAAAGGTGACTTAATCGCAGCTTTCCTTGAGTTTACTGTTTGAATTAATCAGTGTCTGCTAAGCTTCTGAGTTATCAGGCACCTGACTCTTTTCTTTGATAACAGGGAGAGAGATAGTGAATGTGCTGCCGACTCCTTGTTTGCTTTCTATGTCAATTTTTCCTTTATGATCTTGGATTATCCCATAAGAGATGGCTAAGCCTAGGCCAGTCCCTTTACCAAGAGGTTTAGTTGTATAGAAAGGGTCAAATAGCTTATCTATTTTGTCTTCTGGAATACCGCAGCCATCATCTTTTATACTGACTGTGATTTGGCCATTTGAATATTGGCTATTAATTTTAATTGTGCCTTTTTCTTTAATGGCATGGCCTGCATTTATCAGTAGATTCAAAATTACTTGTTTAATTTGGCCGGGAGCGCAGTAAGTTTTAGGTAGTTCTTCTAGGTTTGTTTGTATATCGCAATGGTATTTTAGCTCGTTGTTAGCCACTTTTAATGTGCTATTGATGCAATCATTAAGGTCAGAATAGCTATGACTGCTCTCTTGATCTGCATGGGAGAAATCTTTTAAACCCTGAACAATTTCTTTTACTCTGCTTGTGCCTTCTTTTGTGTCTTTAATAAGGTTGGGTAAATCCTGTTCGATGAAGTCTAGATCAATCTCATTTTCAAACGCCTCAATTTGTTTTAACAGTGCTTCCTTATTAGTTGAATCAAGTGAAATTTGTTTGTATAGCATTATGAGTGATAGAAACTGCTCAGAGTACTCTTCCAGAATATCGACATTACTAATGATAAAGCTCATTGGGTTGTTTATTTCATGTGCCACACCAGCTGCGAGTAAACCTACAGATGCCATTTTCTCGGATTGCATTAACTTGGTTTGAGTATCTTTTATGTTTTTATTAGCCGCTTCAAGTTGTTGGTTTTTATCGATAATAACCTTGGTTCGCTTTTGTACAATTTCTTCTAGTTTCTGGTTGAAGTCTTTTAATTCAGCTTCGATTAGATCTCGTTTTTCACTTGCTTCGTGTAGGTTTTTAGCCATTAAGTTGAAGGCGCTGGAAACGGCTGCTAGCTCATCTTTGCCTGAAACTGGAATATTAATATCTAGTGTGCCGTCAGCAATGCTTTTTGTGGCTTTCATAAGCACTTTTAATTGCTTAGTGAGATAGGTGCCAAGTGCAAATGAGAAGAGAGCAACGAGTAACATTTCTATGCCAGCGATAAAAATACTTCGCTGTTCGGCTTCTTCAATTGTATTTAGGATGCCAGTAATATCTATACCAATTTCTACTTGGCCATAAACAACGCCACCTTCTTCTATGACAGAGTGTGTGTCGAAAATACCGTCATCTATCATTTCAACATTCTTGTCGTCCTTAAAGGTTTTATTAAGCCCTTTAGGGTCTCCACCACTTGCAAAAATTTCACCGTTTGGCCCTAACACTCTGGCATAGCTTAGATCTGGATTTTTTAAAACTTCACTTACAAAGGATTCAAGTGATGCGAGATCATAAGATAAGATGGCATCTTTGGTTGTAGTTGAAAAGAGTTCTGCAGTGGTTGTGGCACGTTTTGCTAAGCTGGAATAGTTGGTTGTTTTCAGGTAATTAAGCGTCATGCTGACGAGTAAAATGAGTAATAAGGCCTCAATTAGAGCAACGCCAAAAATAGTTTTAACTCTTAATGACACGCTTGTCTCCTACTTAAGGCCAGCTTCTTATTTTAGTAAGTGTTCTAAAAGGGTGATATTTAAATCCCTAACATCGTCCCAATCTTTGTCTTTGGCAAGCTCCATTCCTTTGAAATTAATGCTTTTCAGTAATGCTTGGCCTTCAGGGTCTGTATTCATTTCAATTAGAGCTTTTTGGAGCTTGTTTTTGATGTTATCACTTAATTCTGGGTGAGTTGCAATAGCATGAGGTGTGTAACCCGGTGTTGTCCATAGCACTTTTAGTTTATTGCTAACATCTGAGGCTGTGTTGTTTAAAGTTCTTTGAACACCACCGCCTGCAGGAAAAATGCTTCTTGAAACGGTTAGGTAAACTGAGTCGTGAGAGGAGACATATTTGGGGGTGATCTTGATACCATCTTGGGCCATTTTGGCTCTCGGTAAAACGCTAGCAGCAAAGGCCGCTGGCGCTGGAAAAGCAAGTGTGCTGCCATCAAGCTCTTCAAGCTTGGTTAAATTGCTATCTTTAGGGACAACAAGAATACCTTTGATTTTTTTATCTTTTTGTTTGGCTATGGCGTTATACCCTGGTCGTTCATGAAATACCGTATAGTGGTATGGGTTCATATAGGCAATATCGTATTGGCCTTCAAGAACGCGTTTTTCAAAAGTAGGGATGTCATTTGCTGTGCTGAAGCGTATTTCGTGGCCAACTTTTTCACTTAAATACGTACATATGGGAGTCCAGAGCCTAGCCAGCTTTTTAGCCGACTGCTGAGGCACTATGCCCAAGGTTAATGTTTGGGCTTGAACTGAACTAAACACACCTAAAACACAAAGTGTTGCTAACAACTTAACAATATTCGCCATAATTTCGTCCTGTCTTTATGAGTGTCTATTTGTTTGTTTTAAATATAGTTAATACTCATTTTGAGTTTAGATGAGTTTTAAGTCCTAGCCAATGAAATATCTATTGGTTTTTTTCTAGGGGATTATTAAGCTCTGACTGGTTTAGTAGATTGTCTAAACTTTCTTGCGGTTCAAGGTTGATGCTTGCTTCTGCATCTCTCACCATTTCCTCTTCTGTTAATGCTTGGAGCATGAGTTCATGTTCTGCATCATCAACTGAAATAGGTTCGAAATACAGTAAACTGCCAATGATTGGGTGGTCAAGGTAATTCAATTTCTTACTGGCAGTTTTTCTTTCAAGGTTGAAAGAGAGTACTAGTGCTGGCTCGTATAGCTTAATAATCTTTTCTTCGGGTTGTATTGGGTTAAAAGGGTCAACTTGGTCAAATGGATCAAGTTCATCGAAAATTATGCTTTGAGTCTGA
Organism: Marinomonas sp. S3726; assembly: GCF_000967665.1. Classification (NCBI taxonomy): domain Bacteria; kingdom Pseudomonadati; phylum Pseudomonadota; class Gammaproteobacteria; order Oceanospirillales; family Oceanospirillaceae; genus Marinomonas; species Marinomonas sp. S3726. Next base: position 129,859 of record NZ_JXYC01000011.1, read on the forward strand.
TTTGTTTGAGTTACAGGCGCTGTAAAGCTATCAAATAGAAAGTGTTGATATTGAACTTTTGTTTCTAAATAGCGACCTAGCTTAACTTGCACTTTCCCCACAAGTTCAGGGTATCCATCAAAAAGCTGCTTGCTATGAAAATCTTCGAAGACTACGCTGCCTTGTTCTTCAAAAATCATGGGCCAAGTTTGATTGGATAAAATGGTGACCCTTTTACCCATCTTAGCTTGATATTGTAAAAATGGATTTGGTTCACTAGTTTCATCTAATTCCTGTTCTACTGAATCAATGATGCTTGCGCTTTGGATAGCGTCTTCTTCATTGGTGAAACGCTGAATATTATCTAGCTGATAAATGTTTTGATAATTAACCTGCTCGCTGCTCATCTTGTCAGACCAAATAAAGCTTAATAGATGGGCTCTATAGGCTCTAGCGTTTGATTTCTCTGGCTCGTCAACGCTTGCATCGTCGGCAGCAAGGGCGATTTGAGCCAAGCATAAGCCTAGTATTGAGAGAGATAAGGACTTAATAAACATTAATGCAATAATTCCAATAGTTTGTGGATGTTTTCAAACCTTTGCTCGGCAGTGAGCATTTTTGCTTGGACCTTGAGTGCAGTTGGTCCAGCTAATTTATATGTGTCTGGTTTGGTTTGAATTAAGGTGATTAACTTCATTGGGTCAATCGGTGTTTTTTCTTTGAAGGATATTTTGGCTTCTTGTGGCCCTGCTTCAATTTTGGTGATACCTAGCTTCTCAGCTTTTAGCTTGATTTGAGTTTGCTGAAATAAATTTTTGGTCGGGTTTGGAAGTAAACCAAAACGATCTATCATCTCAACTTGAAGGTCTTTCAGCTCTTTTTCGCTTGATGCGCTTGCAATGCGTTTGTATAAAATGAGGCGGCTATGAACATCTCCCAAATAGTCATCAGGGATGAGGGCTGGCACTCTCAAGTTAATGTCGGTTTGTGATGGTGTGCTGATGTCGACATCTGGTGCTTCACCTTGCTGAAGTGATTTTACAGCGCGATCAAGCATTTCCATGAAGAGTGAAAAACCAACGTGTTCAATATGTCCACTTTGCCCTTCGCCAAGGAGTTCGCCTGTTCCGCGTATTTCTAAATCATGGGTGGCAAGTGTAAATCCTGCCCCAAGAGTGTCTGCTAGTTGTATGGCTTCTAATCGCTTCTCAGCATCTTTGGTAATGTTTCTATCTTCAGGGGTTAGCAAATATGCATAAGCTTGATGATGAGAACGGCCAACGCGTCCTCTTAATTGGTGTAATTGTGCTAAGCCGAACTTATCAGCTCTATTAATAATGATGGTGTTCGCGTTAGGGATATCTATGCCTGTTTCTATTATGGTTGAGCAGACAAGTATGTTTGCCCTTTTGTGATAAAAGTCAGACATGACTTGCTCAAGTTCTCTTTCACGCATTTGCCCATGGCCAATTAGAATGCGCCCTTCAGGGATGAGTTCGGCTAGCTCCTCAGCAGCTTTGGCAATTGTTTGCACGTCATTATGTAGGAAATAGACCTGACCACCACGATGAAGTTCACGTAAAATAGCCTCTTTCACCGTGTGATTGTCTTTTTGCTTAACGAAAGTGTTTACAGATAGACGCTTAGCAGGAGGTGTGGCAATTATGGATAGATCTCGAATGCCAGAAAGAGACATATTTAATGTTCTTGGAATCGGTGTTGCTGTTAAGGTTAGAATATCAACTTCAGAGCGTAATGCTTTAAATTGATCTTTCTGTTTAACGCCAAATCTATGCTCCTCATCTATGATAACCAAACCTAGATTGGCATACTTTATGTCGCCTTGAATGAGTTTGTGGGTGCCGACCACAATATCTGCTTTTCCTTGCTCTAATCTATCAATGGCTGCGCTTGATTGTTTGCCACTTCTAAAGCGGGAGAGGAGTTCGACTTCAATTGGCCAATCTGCGAACCTATCGCAAAAATTTTCATAGTGCTGTTGAGCTAGTAGCGTAGTGGGAACAAGTACTGCAACTTGTTTTCCGCCCTGTACAGCCATGAAAGCGGCTCGCATAGCGACTTCGGTTTTACCAAAACCAACATCGCCACATACAAGTCTGTCCATAGGTTTTTTACTGACCATGTCTTGTACAACTGCACTAATCGCTAGTTGCTGGTCTGGGGTTTCTTCAAATGGAAAGCCTTGAGAGAAGAGGGCGTAATCTTGATCTGGTTTGTTGAATGCGTGCCCTTCGCGAGACTCTCGTTTAGCATAAATTTCAAGTAGTTCAGCCGCTGTGTCACGGGCTTTTTCTGCCGCCTTTTGTTTTGCTATGCTCCATTTTTCTGTGCCTAGCTTGTGTAGTGGTGCGTGGTCTTCATCAGCGCCTGTGTAGCGTGATATTAATTGTAAAGAAGAAACGGGTACGTAGAGTTTTGCCTCATTGGCGTAACCTAGGGTTAATAGTTCAGTTTCTTGTCCATCTATTTCTAGATTAGTTAATCCAAGGTAGCGGCCAACACCATGGTCAATATGAACAACCGGAGCATTTAGTCTCAGCTCGGTTAGGTTTCTAATAATGGCATCTTGGTTTACGTCGCTGCTGTTTTGTCGTCTATGTTGAGAGACCCTTTCGCCTAGAATTTGTTGTTCCGCAATAACAGCAATGCTTTGATTAATAATAAAGCCTGTTTCTAATGTACCTATCGTAATTTGTAGGCTGTCTTTCGCGGCTAAAAATGATTGCCAGTTATCACAAGGAGCAGGTTTTATTTTATATTCATTAAGCAATTCGAGTAGCGCTTCCCTCCTGCCTGCTGTTTCAGCCACAATAAGTGTACGCTGCCCTTGAGTGCTAAGAAAGTTAGCCAGTTTCTGAATAGGGTTCTTAGCTTTAGATTCAAGAATTAAATCTGGTAATAAATCAAACTCTTCCTGCTTACCTTGGCTCACTTTAATTTGAGCAAACTGCTTTAGGTGGTGAAAAAACTCTTCTTTTCTTAGATTGATCTCATGGGGCTCAAGGATTGGACGCTCAATGTTATAACCTAAAGATTCATGCCTTGCCTTGAACTCACTTTCTAAAAAGTCTAGTTGAATTGAGATTTTGTCATCAAGAATGATGGCGCTATTAGCTGGCAGATAGTCGAAGAAACTATTAGTTTGGCTAAAGAAAAGAGGTAGGTAGTACTCAATGCCTGCTGGGATAATGCCATTGGATATGTCTTGGTATATCGGGGTCTGCAAAGGACTAGAGCTAAAGCGCTCACGCCACTTTTGTCTAAAAGTCTGGCAGCCTTCTTGGCTTGCTGGGATTTCACGAGCAGGTAGCATTTTAAGAGCGGATAGTTTTTCTGTACTTCTTTGGGTTTCTGCATCAAACCAGCGTAAGGAATCTATTTCGTCGTCAAACCAGTCAATACGAATAGGATTGTTTGCCCCCATAGGGAAAACATCCATAAGTGCACCTCGTATGGCAAATTCACCATGCTCCCTCACACTCTCTACATTTAAATAGCCGCCGCTTGTTAATTGTGATGCAAGCTTTTCTAACGATAAGTTTTGTCCTTCACTCACGACAAAACGTTGCGCATCTATATGAGATTTAGGACATAAGCGCGAATTGGCAGAGGCAAGTGTTGTCAATACGATCGCTTGGCGTAAGTCTGCAAGCTGGGAAAGCGTTTCAAGTCGTGAGGAAATAATATCTTGATGAGGTGAGAATGCGTCGTAGGGCAGAGTTTCCCAATCAGCAAACCTTAATACAGGTACTCTTTTACTATTTAAGAAAGCTAGTTCACTTTCTAACTGGTTTACCTTGGCAACGGAATCAAGCAGTAAGACCAGAGGCCCGGACATTTGTTGGCAAATTTCTAAAAGTTGTAACGCCAATGTGGATCCATTCTCGGCATGAAGTGAATTTTCATAGCCTGGACGTAACGTAAGCTCGAGCGAAGGTAGTAGCGACATCTTTAAAACAAATTTCCTTGTTACTTATGAAATGCTTGAGTCAATTGGAAGTGATCTAGGGTGTTCAAGTGTACGTAGTTAATTAAAAGGGAGCAATGAGATTGGTGCTGAATAACTCGCTCCAGAAAGTTATTTTTGACTGGTGGAAGGGGATAAATGGCTCAATTTAAATAAAACACATAAAGAGTGGGTGGTTTGAATGAAAAATTAAGACAAAAATCTTTAGTTTACGAAAATATATTCTAGAGTTTGATAACGCCATCTAGCTAAGGTTATCTATGAAAATTGTAATTTTGTCAGGTGAATATGACCTATGACAAAAAAATATATGCTGAGTTACGAAAATAGTCATTTTAGTTAGAGATAGGATGAAAGCGCCTATTTTGAGTCGTTTTTCACTATAAGAATGTCTTTAATCGTTAAACAATTGGCCGATCTCGCTAGCTAGCAGTAGTCAATTAGCATAATGATCTTTATAATGCGTCGGTTTTTTGGTGAAGTGAGTTTACGTTAAAAGGCTGGTTTAGTAACAGTCGATGGATTGTGAATGTTTTCCCGGAGGGGGTCACAGATATCACGTAATGCGCTTTTGTGTTCAATTTTTGTTGGGCAGAACATATGTTTAAAATTACTAAGGGCCTAGATCTCCCGATTAGTGGCGCTCCCAATCAAGTGATTGAGAATGCTGCAGCAGCGAGTTCCGTTGCTGTGATCGGTCCTGACTTCCATGGTATGAAACCTACTATGGCAGTTGCGGTCGGAGATAAGGTAAAAAAAGGGCAATTGCTCTTTACAGATAAAAAGACTGAAGGTGTAAAGTATACTTCACCTGCAGCAGGTACCGTTGCGGCGATTAATCGTGGTGATAAGCGTGTGCTTCAATCCGTAGTGATTAATGTTGAAGGCGATGAGAAAGAAGTGTTTGCCTCTTTTTCTGGTTCAGAACTTAAATCTCTTGATCGTCAAGTAGTCGTTGATAACCTTGTTAACTCAGGTCTTTGGACAGCATTTAGAACGCGTCCATTCTCTAAAGTACCTGAAGTTAATGCAGCTCCAAGCTCAATTTTTGTAACTGCAATGGATACCAACCCATTGTCAGCATCTGCAGAAGTTGTATTGGCTGAAAAAGCAGAAGCTTTTGCTGATGGATTGACAGTATTATCTCGTCTTACTCAAGGTAAGGTGTTTGTATGTAAAGCACCTGATACTAAAATCCCTTCTACTACTGATGTTAGTGTTCAAGAGTTTGCTGGTGTTCATCCAGCGGGTCTTGCTGGTACTCATATCCATTTTCTTGATCCAGTAAGTGATAAGAAAACAGTATGGTCAGTTAACTATCAGGATGTTGTTGCAATCGGTAAGTTATTTGTAACAGGCGAACTTGATGCTGAACGTGTTATTTCTTTAGCAGGTCCTCAAGTTTCTAAGCCTCGTTTGCTTCGCACTCAATTAGGTGCAAATCTTGATGCTTTAACTTCTGGAGAATTGCTTGAAGGTGATAATCGTATCATTTCCGGCTCTGTATTATCTGGTCGTAAAGCGTTTGGTCCTTATGCTTTCTTAGGTCGCTACCACAATCAGGTTGTTGTCATTTCTGAAGGCCGTGAACGTCAAATGATGCACTACTTACGTGCCGGCGTTGAAAAACACTCAGTATTGAATGTTTTCTGGTCGAAATTGACTGGCAAAGAGAGCTTTGCAATGAGCAGTACTACTAACGGTAGTGATCGTACAATGTTGCCACTTGGCCACTTTGAGCGTTTGATGCCAATGGATATTTTGCCAACACAGTTGCTAAGATCCATAGTGGTAAAAGATACGGAGCAGGCTCAACTACTAGGTGCTTTAGAGCTAGACGAAGAAGATTTGTCGCTTTGTACTTATAGTTGTTCTGGTAAATTTGAATATGGCCCGATCCTTAGGGATTGCCTGACTTTGATCGAAAAAGAGGGTTAATTCATGGGGCTTAGAAAAGTACTTGATAAAATGGAACCTGAATTTCATTCAGGTGGAAAATACGAAAAATGGTATGCCCTGTATGAAGCAGTGGATACTATCTTCTATCGTCCTGGCTCAGTAACGAAAGGTGGTTCACACGTTCGTGATGCGGTTGATATGAAGCGTATTATGATCTTAGTGTGGATGTGTACCTTCCCTGCTATGTTCTTTGGCATGTACAACATTGGCTTCCAGGCAAACACTGCAATGGACGCTATGGGTGTGACAGGTGGTGATGGTTGGCAGCATGCTATCATTGGCGCTTTGACTGGTTATGATGCCAGCAGCCTTTGGGACAATATGATATATGGTGCGATGCACTTCTTACCAATTTACCTAGTTGCCTTTGCGGTTGGTGGATTCTGGGAAGTTTTGTTTGCAGCTGTTCGTAAGCACGAAGTGAACGAAGGTTTCTTCGTAACATCTATTCTTTTTGCGTTATCACTACCTGCAACTGTGCCTTTATGGCAAGTGGCGTTAGGTATCACGTTTGGTGTTGTGTTAGCGAAAGAAGTATTCGGTGGTACAGGTAAAAACTTCCTGAACCCTGCGCTTGCTGGTCGTGCATTCTTGTTCTTCGCATATCCAGCTTCTATGTCTGGTGATGCTGTTTGGACTGCTGTTGACGGTTTCTCTGGTGCGACTGCATTGAGTGTTGTTGCTGCTGATGGTTTCCAGAATCTAGCTGCACACGGTATTGCATGGTCTGATGCCTTCTTTGGCTTTGTACAAGGCTCTATGGGTGAAACATCGACACTTGCTATTTTGATTGGTGGTAGTGCGCTCTTGATTATGCGCATAGCATCTTGGCAAATTGTCGCGGGTGTCTTAGTCGGTATGATAGCAACATCAAGTTTGCTAAATCTAATCGGTTCTGATTCAACCCCAATGTTTGCTACTCCTTGGTATTGGCACTTAGTAATAGGTGGTTTTGCTTTTGGTATGATGTTTATGGCAACAGATCCTGTGTCTGCGTCTATGACTCAAAAAGGCAAATGGTTCTACGGTGCGCTTATCGGTCTAATGGTTGTACTGATTCGTGTAGTAAACCCTGCCTACCCAGAAGGTATGATGTTGGCGATCTTGTTTGCAAACTTGTTTGCACCATTTATCGACCATTTCATCGTCCAAGCTAACATCAGCAGGAGGAAAGCACGCAATGTCTAGTGGTAACGACAGTACTAAAAAAACAGTTCTGGTTGCGCTATCTTTGTGCCTAGTGTGCTCAGTATTTGTTGCAGCTGCGGCAGTTGGCCTGAAGTCAACTCAGCAAAATAACAAAGACCAGGACCGTAAGAAAAATATTCTTGCAGCGGCAGAGCTACTTGATCCAGCTATGTCTATTGATGCGTCTTTTGAGCAAATCGAAACTCGTATTATTAACTTTGATACTGGTGCATTCGCATCTGAAAGTGAATTAGCAACGGCTGGAATCGATGTTGCAAGTTACGATCAGAAAGCGGCGGCGAAAGATCCTGCATTATCTGTTTCTTTGAATGGAGAACAGGATATTGCGAGCATCAAGCGTCGTGCAAAATTTGCAACTGTTTACTTAGTTAAGCAAGGTGATGCTATTGATAAGGTTATCTTGCCTGTTCATGGTTACGGCCTATGGTCAACTATGTATGGTTTCATGGCGCTTGAGAACGACTTCTCAACAGTTGTTGGTTTTGGTTTTTATGACCAAGCTGAAACTCCTGGGCTAGGTGGTGAAGTTGATAACCCTAACTGGAAGGCGCTTTGGAAAGGTAAAACTGTTTACAATGACCAAGGTGAAGCTGTGTTGAGCTTGGCAAAAGGTTCAGTTGATAAAGCAGATCCTAATGCAAAGTACAAAGTTGATGGTTTATCTGGTGCGACCTTAACAAGTCGTGGTGTAACTAATCTAGTTCACTACTGGTTAGGTAACGAAGGCTTTGGTCCTTTCTTAGCAAACTTGCGTGGTGAAGGAGCTTAATTATGTCTGAAGTTAAAAAGGTCTTATTTACGCCAATTTTTAACAACAACCCAATCGCACTTCAGATTCTGGGTATTTGTTCTGCTTTGGCTGTAACAAGTAGTTTAAGTGTCAGCTTTGTAATGGCGATTGCTTTAACTATGGTAACAGCGTTTTCCAACCTGTTTATCTCGATTATTCGAAGCAATATTCCAAGCAGCATTCGTATCATTGTACAAATGATTATTATTGCATCTTTGGTTATTGTGGTTGATCAGGTATTGAAAGCTTTTGCTTATGAAATTTCTAAGCAGCTTTCTGTATTTGTTGGTTTGATTATCACAAACTGTATCGTAATGGGTCGTGCTGAAGCTTACGCTATGAAAAATGGCCCAGTTATGAGCTTTATCGATGGTATCGGTAATGGTCTTGGCTACAGTATCATGCTTATCATTGTTGCTTTCTTTCGTGAGCTACTTGGTGCAGGTAAGCTATTTGGTGTAGAAATCTTTACCACAGTACAGAATGGCGGTTGGTATCAGCCAAACGGCTTGATGTTACTACCACCTAGTGCTTTCTTTGTGATTGGTTTGGTTATTTGGGCGCTACGCGCTTGGAAGTCTGATCAAGTTGAAGAGGCTGATTTCAAAATTGTTGCCAATTCTAAAGCGCAGGAGGCTCTATAATGGAACATTATATTAGCTTATTTATTAAGGCTGTTTTTGTTGAGAATATGGCACTAGCCTTCTTCTTGGGTATGTGTACTTTCTTGGCTCTGTCCAAAAAAGTTGAAACTGCCATCGGCCTTGGTATCGCAGTAGTTGTTGTATTGGCAATCACTGTTCCTCTTAATAACCTTATCTATACTAACTTGTTAGCAGATGGGGCACTTGAGTGGGCTGGTCTTCCTGGTGTTGATCTAAGTTTCCTTGGTCTATTGAGTTATATCGGGGTTATCGCTGCAGCGGTACAGATTCTCGAGATGTTGCTCGATAAATACATGCCTGCGTTATATAACGCCTTGGGTGTATTCCTACCTTTGATTACAGTGAACTGTGCCATCATGGGTGCATCATTGTTCATGGTAGAGCGTGACTACAACTTTGGTGAAAGTGTTGTCTATGGCGTAGGTGCTGGTGTTGGTTGGGCTCTTGCAATTGCAGCGTTAGCTGGGATTCGTGAGAAGCTTAAATACTCTGACGTACCTGTTGGTCTTCGTGGTTTAGGTATTACTTTTATCACTGTAGGGCTAATGAGTTTGGGCTTCATGTCATTCTCGGGTGTTCAGCTTTAATCGGCTGGCCAAGAATAACCAAGAATAAGGTTTAAATAGATGCTGAACTTAGAAATCATTCTAGGTGTGGTGATGTTCACAGCAATCGTTTTAGCGTTAGTAGCTATCATTTTGGTAGCTCGCGCACGATTAGTGAGTTCTGGTGACATCACGATACGACTAAATGGCGAAAAAGAAATTAAAGTAGCGGCAGGTGGTAAGTTGCTGCAAACACTAGCTGAGAGTGGCGTATTCTTGTCATCAGCTTGTGGTGGCGGTGGTACTTGTGCCCAGTGTAAATGTAAGGTTCTTGATGGTGGCGGCTCAATGCTAGCGACTGAAGCATCTCACTTTACTCGTCGTGAAGAAAAAGAGGGTCTTCGCTTATCTTGTCAGGTTGCTGTTAAGCAGGACATGGAAGTAGAAGTACCTGAAGAAGTCTTTGGTGTTAAGGCTTGGGATTGTACTGTTGAGTCTAACCCTAACCTAGCAACCTTCATCAAAGAGTTGACGTTGAAGCTTCCTGAAGGTGAGAACGTTGACTTCCGTGCCGGTGGTTATGTGCAATTAGAAGCACCTGCTCATACTGTGCACTATAAAGACTTTGATATTGAAGAAGAATATCGTGGTGATTGGGATAAGTTTAACTTGTGGAAGTTTACTTCTACAGTAACTGAGCCAGTAATCCGTGCTTACTCTATGGCTAACTACCCAGAAGAGAAAGGTTTGGTTAAGTTTAATATTCGTATTGCTTCACCGCCTCCTGGTAAAGATGAATTGCCACCAGGGCAAATGTCTTCTTACGTATTTAGCCTTAAGCCAGGTGATACAATTAAAGTATACGGTCCTTTTGGTGAGTTCTTCGCTAAAGATACTGATGCTGAAATGGTATTTATCGGTGGTGGTGCGGGTATGGCGCCAATGCGCTCTCATATCTTCGACCAGCTTAAACGCCTAAAATCAACACGTAAAATGTCATTCTGGTACGGTGCTCGTAGTTTGCGTGAAGCATTCTATGGTGACGAGTACGATATGCTTCAAGACGAAAATGAGAACTTTAAGTGGCATCTTGCCCTTTCTGATCCTCAACCAGAAGATAACTGGGAAGGTTATCAAGGCTTTATTCATAATGTACTTTATGAAAACTACTTGAAAGATCACCCAGCACCTGAAGATTGTGAGTTTTACATGTGTGGGCCGCCAATGATGAACTCGGCGGTAGTGCAGATGTTGCTTGACTTAGGTGTCGAGAATGAAAATATCTTGCTAGATGACTTTGGTGGTTAATCTACCTAGTTGATAAAGACCCACCTATTGGTGGGTCTTTATTTTTGTTGTACTCGAATATCAAAATAAAATTTATGCCTAAAAAAATTATCTTAATTGCTGGTGCTGTCTTAGTTTTAGCTTTCTTGATCAGACTGTTTTCCTTTACGCCTGAATTGGTCAGTTTTTCTGGTCCTACTATGGGAACCACTTATACGGTAAAATTCTATACCAATGAGAATATGGACTCCGCATGGCAATACAAAGATGATGTAGATGCAGTTTTAGTTCGTATTAATGAACTCATGTCTACTTATGACTCACAATCAGAGCTTTCACGATTAAATCAAACAGCTGTAAATACAGAAGTGAAAGTTTCAACTGATTTGGCTTATGTTATCGATCAGGCGCTTATGATTAGTAAAATGTCTAAGGGTGAATATGATGTCACTGTAGGGCCTTTAGTTAATTTGTGGGGGTTTGGCCCAGGTAAGAAAACAGATACAGTTCCTAGCGCAAGAGATATTGTTCTAGCTAAACAGCAAGTGGACTTTGCAGCAATTAACTTGTCTGATCAGACATTAGTAAAAGAAAAAGATATTTATATTGATTTATCATCAATTGCTAAAGGGTATGGTGTTGATGCAGTTGCACAAAAACTTGAACAGCTTGGAATTGAATCCTACTTAGTTGAAGTTGGCGGTGAAATTGTTGCTAAGGGGGCTAAGCCTGATGGCGAACCTTGGCGTGTGGCAGTAGAGAGTCCTAATGGTGGCCATAGTGTTGCGCAAAAAGTCGTTGAGCTGGCTGATGTTGCAATAGCAACTTCTGGTGACTATCGTAATTATTTTGAAAGAAATGGTGTGCGTTATTCGCATACTATTAACCCTAAAACAGGTAAACCAATAACTCATAGGTTGGTATCTGTTACAGTAATAGAAAAAAATGCCACATTAGCAGATGGTTTTGCAACAGCGATAACTGTATTAGGGCCTGAGAAAGGCTTGGCGTTTGCAGAAGATAACGGGCTTGCTGTTTATATGTTGGTAAAAGAAGATTTAGGTTTTATAGAACAGTATTCAAAGGCGTTTGAACCTTATTTAGGCGTCCAATAAGTTTATTAATTTAAGAAATGTGAGGTGATTCTATGCTTACTATCGTGTTGGCATTTGTCGTTATGTTGCTACTTGTTACTGCAATGGCAGTTGGTGTACTGATGGGGCGTAAGCCTATTTCAGGTTCATGCGGAGGCATGAGCGCATTGGGTATGGAAGTTGCCTGTGATATTTGCGGTGGCGACAAAGGAAAGTGTGACGAAGAAAATAAGAGTGTAGCTGCAACTGTTCAGTCTGATGATCAGTTTTACGATGCGTCTAAGTAAATAAAGATAAGGGGATACTATGACAACTAGGCATTATGATGTCGTGGTTTTAGGTACTGGTCCTGCGGGGGAAGCTGCTGCGATGAACGCAGCAAAGGCAGGTAAGCGAGTTGCCGTTGTTGAAGCAAGCGATCAAGTGGGAGGTAGTTGTACTCATTTAGGTACAATTCCTTCAAAAGCACTTAGGCATGCGGTTAAAGAGATTATTGTATTTAATACTAACCCCATGTTCCGTGATATTGGTGAGCCTCGTTGGTTCTCATTTCCAAAAGTACTTAAGCGAGCTAACAATGTAATCGGTAAGCAAGTAAAAAGCCGTACAGAATATTATGCCCGAAATAGAATCGATATTTACTTTGGTCGTGGTAAGTTTAAGGGACCAAATACGATTGAAGTTGCAACTGAGCAAGGACCTGAGCTTCTAGGTGCAGAAAAGATAGTTATTGCAACTGGCTCAAGGCCTTATCGTCCTGCTGATATTGATTTTGACCACCCAAGAATTTATTGCTCAGATACAATTTTGAGCCTAAGTCATACTCCACGAACCATTATTATTTATGGTGCTGGGGTAATCGGTTGTGAATATGCTTCTATCTTTTGTGGTTTGGGTGTAAGAGTAGAGTTAATTAACCCTGGTCCTAAACTTCTTAGCTTCCTTGATGATGAAATTACAGATGCGCTAAGTTATCACCTGCGTGATAACGGTGTATTGATTCGTCATAATGAGTCTTACGAAAGAATTGAAAGTACTGAGCGCGGTGTGGTTATGCACCTAAATTCAGGCAAGAAAATGCGTGCTGATGCCTTCTTGTTCTGTAATGGTCGCTCAGGTAATACCGATGGAATGGGTCTTGAAGATGTTGGTATTGAAGCTAACAGTCGTGGACAGTTAGCAGTAAAAGATAGTTATCAGACTTCTGTTGAGCATATTTATGCTGCAGGTGATGTAATTGGTTGGCCAAGTCTCGCTAGTGCTGCTTATGATCAGGGGCGCTCAGTTGCTGCTAATATGTATGGTTTAGAAGGCGGTCACTTTATTAGTGAGGTTCCGACGGGGATTTATACGATTCCTGAGATTAGTTCTATTGGTAAAAATGAAGCCGAGTTGACGGCTGAAAAAGTACCTTATGAAGTAGGTAGGGCTTTCTTTAAGCATACTGCGCGAGCACAAATTACCAACGAAGGTGTTGGTATGTTGAAGATTTTATTCCATCGTGAAACGCTTGAACTATTGGGTATTCACTGCTTTGGTGACCAAGCATCTGAAATCGTGCATATCGGCCAAGCTATTATGAAGCAAAAAGGGGAGGCTAACTCTCTTAAATACTTCTTGAATACGACATTTAACTACCCAACTATGGCAGAAGCATATCGTGTTGCTGCACTGAATGGGTTTAACCGAGTTTTTTAAGAAGCTTAGTTAAATTTAGTTAAGTAATAAAAAAAAAGCGCCTATTGGCGCTTTTTTTATTGCTGCCTTTAGCTGGCAATATAATATCTCTTAGCTGCCTTTTACCGCATAAATACCTGGAAGGTTACGGAAGAAGCCTTTGTAGTCCATGCCATAGCCAAATAAGAATCTATCGTCTACATCAATGCCGACATAGTCAGGTCTCATTTCAACTTTTCTATCATGTAATTTGTTAATGATAGTCGCGCTATATACTTTTGCTGCTCCATGGTTTTTAAACCAATCGATGATTGATTTTAAGGTGTGGCCTTGATCAAAAATATCATCAATGACTAAGATTTCCCTTTCTTCTAGTTCTGACTGAGGATAACAAAGCCATTTGAGGGCATCGCCTTGTGTCTCCATACCGTAACGAGTGGCATGAATGAAATCTATTTCTAATGGAAAATGTAGTCTTTGTAAAAGTGCTGAGCCTGGTACTAAGGCACCATTCATGACGCAAACAACAAGTGGCAGTTTGTCGTTTAAGTCCTTGGTTATGTTTGCAGCCATTTTATCCAAAATGCCATTCAGTTGATCTTCTGAAACAAGGCAATCTGCTTCATCTAAAACTTTATTTAATTGTTCGATTTTTGTCTTCATTTAAAACTGACTCTGTTGGTTTAAGCAAAGTTTACAGTATGCGAGAGTCTTTGCTAAGGCTTTGTTGGTGTAGCGCCGCATTTAAACTTGCTGAAACTAGGATTATGGTCCAGCTAACTTGCAACCAAATAATGAGTGTTGGTAAGGCTGCAAATGCGCCGTAAATAATTTGGTAGTTAGCAAAGAGTTGAGCGAAAGAGCTAAAGATATAGTTATTTAAGGAGAGAAAGCCTGTTCCTATTAAGGTAGCGATTAAAGTTGGTTTAATTTGAGTATTAATGTTTGGTGTTAGGTAGTTGAAAGTGAAGAGTAATAAAAAATATAAAATGTAAGAACTCAAGCTTGCCAAATGGGTAAGGAAGTCAGCAATCTGAACACCTTGCCACTTTAATGTGAGTAGGGCGGCATAAATGCTGAGTCCTAATCCTAATAGAATTGGACCTAATGTAAGCATGGCCCAATAGGTCAAGAGCCTCTCTTTGAGGTTTCTGTTTGATTTGATTTGCCATATGGATTGAATTGCTTGTTCACAGCTATTCAATAAAAAAAGCGCAGTAAGAATAAGAATAATTAACCCTAGAATAGGAAGGTTTTTTGCCTGTTCTGAAAAGCTAATTAGATAAGGTAGTAAAATATCGCTACTTCCTGGAGCTAAATGAGACTGTAAAAAAATTATGATGTTAACTTGCATCGTTTTAAGTGTTGATGTGAAGCCTAGAATACCTAGGATTATGGTGATAATAGGAACTGCAGCTAATAAACTTGCTAGCGTTAGTTGGTATACCCTTAGTGAGGCATTGGCTTGTCGATAGAGTTGCAAGCTTAGTTTTAGTTGAAGAAAAACTGTGCTCTGTAAAAAGTGCAGCATAAATTTAAATCGTCCTAGTGATTAACTTTTAAACAGTCTTTCTTTGATCTTATATAAAACAGAAAAATAAACTGCATATTTATGATTTTATTTGCTTTTTTATTTGTATTTAAGGTGGCAAACGTTGCGCCAAGTATAAGCTTCTTGTATTATCCTTCGCATTCTTTTTAGCGGTATTTTTACGGTTGTTTTTAATTCAAAAACACGTTTTGAACAAAAAACAACCATGCCTAGCGGACTTATCCGTGTTTTTGGCTTAAAATGTCTAGCTTTTTATAGAGACCCTGTTGACGCAGGCGTTAGCTTCCCTATAATAGCCCACCACGAAAAAGCAATGAGTAATGCGCCTGTAGCTCAGTTGGATAGAGCATCCGCCTTCTAAGCGGAGGGCCAGGGGTTCGAATCCCTTCAGGCGCGCCATTCATCTCATTGTTAATAATCAACTTAATTTTTTAAGCTTTGCTGTCAAAAGTTGCTTGTATATCGATATCTTTAATTGATATTCGACAAGGATAGCAAGGTTCCCAAGGGGAGTTATATGCAAGTTTCCGTAGAGACAACATCGACAATTGAACGCGTACTTACTATTAGTGTTCCTGCTGCTCGTATCGAAGAAAAAGTAAGCGCAGAAGTTGCTAAAACTGCGAAAACTGTTCGTATCGATGGCTTCCGTAAAGGTAAAGTGCCAGTAAGCGTTGTTAAAAAACGTTACGGTCAAGGTATTCGTCTAGAAGCTGTTGAGCAAATTATGCGTGATGCATATGTTGAAGCAGTTCAAAAAGAAGAATTACAACCAGCAGGTATGCCTTCAATCGAGCCTAAGAAGATGGAAGAAGGTGTTGACCTTGAATTCGTTGCGAAAGTAGAAGTTTATCCTACAATCGAATTAAATGATCTAACAAAAGTATCTGCAGAGCGCGTTCTTTCAGAAGTGACTGATGCTGATCTAGATACTATGCTAGAAACATTGCGTAAGCAGAATTCTGAATGGAACCCTGTTGAGCGTGAAGCTGCTGACGGTGACCAAGTTGTAATTGACTTTGTTGGTTACCTAGGTGATGAGGCATTTGAAGGCGGTGCTGCTGAAGGCCATAAACTAGTTCTAGGTTCTGGTACTATGATTCCAGGATTTGAAGATGGCATTCTAGGTGCTAAAGCGGGTGAAGAGAAAACAATCTCTGTTACCTTCCCAGAAGATTATCAAGCTGAAAACTTAAAAGGTCAGGAAGCTAGCTTCAAAATTACTGTGACTGAAGTTGCAGAGCAAGTTCTTCCTGAGCTAGACGATGCTTTTGTTGAGAAATTTGGCTTAGCTGAAGGCACTCTTGACGCGCTACGTGCTGAAGTACGTAAGAATATGGAACGCGAACTGAACCAAGCGATCAAAGGTAAGCTAAAAACTGGCTTATTTGATTCATTGGTTGAACTAAACCCAATTGAAGTGCCTCAAACTGTTGTTGATCAAGAGATCGATGTATTGCGTAAGCAAGCTGCTCAACAGTTCGGTGGTGAAGGCTTTGATGCTTCTCAACTTCCAGGTGAGTTATTCCAAGAAGAAGCTAGCAAACGCGCTAAACTTGGTCTACTAATTTCAGAAGTTGTTAAAGTTAACGACATTAAAGTTGAAGACGACCGTGTTCGTGCTTTCTTGGAAGATATGGCGCAAGCTTACCAAGAGCCACAGCAAGTTATCGATTTCTACTTGAAGAACAAAGAGCAACTGTCTCAAGTTCAATCTGCTGTACTTGAAGAGCAAGTTGTTGATAAACTGCTAGAATCTGCTCAAGTTACTGAAATTACTTTGGGTTATGAAGACGCTATTAAGCCAAACGCTCCTGCTACTGCTGAAGTAGAGGAAGGCGAAGAAGCATAAGATAACTCTTATCTTTCTAATTAAGGCCGACATAGCTCATGCTATGTCGGCTTTTTTGTTTTAAGGAATGGAATATGAATTTGACGAACCCAACTACTGGTCCTGTTGCAATTACAAGTTCAGGCCTCGTGCCTATGGTGATAGAGCAAACTGCTCGTGGTGAGCGCTCTTTTGATATTTATTCGCGCTTACTGAAAGAACGCGTTATATTTCTGGTTGGTCAAGTAGAAGACCACATGGCTAATTTAGTTGTGGCTCAGCTATTATTTTTAGAGTCTGAGAACCCAGATAAGGACATTCATTTATACATAAACTCTCCTGGTGGCTCTGTGACAGCAGGAATGTCTATTTACGATACAATGCAGTTTATTAAGCCAGATGTCAGTACTATGTGTATTGGTCAGGCTGCAAGTATGGGGGCCTTGTTGTTAACAGCAGGAGCTGCTGGTAAGCGTTATTGCTTACCTAATTCACGCGTTATGATTCACCAGCCTTTAGGTGGTTATCAGGGGCAAGCTTCTGATATAGAGATTCATACTCGTGAAATCCTAAGTATTAAACATAGGTTGAATGAAATTATTTCATTCCATACAGGTAAACCTATTGAAGAAGTTGCTGAAGATACAGATCGTGATAACTTTATGGATCCGGCTGCAGCAAAAGAATATGGTTTGATTGACGATATATTGTTAAAACGCGAAGTTTAATTGGTGAATTTTAATGTCAGACGATAAGTTCAGTCGAGGAGAGCATTCCGATCGACTTTTGTATTGTTCTTTCTGTGGTAAAAGCCAGGATGAAGTTAAAAAGTTAATCGCTGGTCCTTCAGTGTATATTTGCAATGAGTGTGTTGATTTATGTAATAACATCATCACGCAAGAGCTACTGCAAGGTGAAGAGACGAGTGAAGAAAGTGATGAGTTGCCAGCACCGGCTAAACTTAAGTTTGCCCTTGATGAATATGTAATTGGTCAAGAGAAGGCTAAGCGTGTTTTAGCGGTAGCGGTTTATAATCACTATAAGCGCTTAAAGCATCAAGGTAAGACTGATGGAGTGGAGTTAGGTAAGAGTAATATTTTGCTTATAGGTCCAACTGGTAGTGGTAAAACGCTATTGGCACAAACTTTAGCTCGCGTATTGGATGTTCCATTCACTATTGCTGATGCAACCACTCTGACTGAAGCGGGTTATGTGGGTGAAGATGTTGAAAACATCATTCAGAAGCTATTGCAAAAATGCGATTACGATGTTGAGAAAGCCCAGCGTGGTATTGTTTACATTGATGAGATAGATAAAATTTCACGTAAATCAGATAACCCTTCAATAACGCGTGATGTGTCAGGTGAAGGTGTGCAGCAAGCATTACTTAAGCTGATTGAAGGTACGGTTGCATCTGTACCTCCTCAAGGTGGACGTAAACATCCTCAGCAGGAGTTCTTGCAAGTAGATACCTCAAATATCTTGTTTATTTGTGGTGGTGCTTTTGCCGGTCTTGATCGTGTTATTAGTGATAGAACAGAAAAAGGTAGTATTGGTTTCTCGGCCGTTGTGAAGAGTAAAGAAGAAGATAAAGTTTTCTCTGAAACTGTTCATAATGTTGAAACTGAAGATTTAGTTAAGTTTGGTTTGATTCCTGAGTTTGTTGGTCGTTTGCCTGTGGTGGCTACTCTAGCTGAACTGGATGAAGTTGCACTTATCACTATTCTGAGTGAGCCAAAAAATGCTTTAACTAAGCAGTATCAACACTTGTTTGAATTAGAGGGTGTTGAGCTTGAGTTTACAACAGAATCTTTGCAAGCAGCCGCTGAGTTAGCGCTTGAGCGTAAAACGGGTGCACGTGGATTGAGAAGTATCCTAGAGTCTGCTTTATTAGATTGTATGTATGACTTGCCGTCACGTGGTGACGTAGCAAAAGTAGTTATGGATGCAAACTCTATGAAAGGAGAAGCTGCGCCGCTTATGGTATTAGAGAAAGGAGACGAAGCGGTTAATAACTAATGAGCTAATTTAGCTTTTATTATACTGTTTTTGTTCGAGTTTTAAGAAAAGGTCATACTTTATTGTATGGCCTTTTTTTTGTTTATGGAGTGAGGTTATGCACTTTACAATAAGCGCTATGTCAGTCAATCTAGTATTCTTTACTATATTAAATTAATGCATTTTACATTTGTCATCCTTAAGAGCTTGTTTTTTTACATCCTGCCCTTATGTCTTCTGGATAACTTGATATAAGCGCCTTTATATTTATGCGCACTAATTGGAACCTATTATGTCTGAAATGTTAACTTTACCAATGTTGCCTTTACGTGATGTGGTTGTTTATCCACACATGGTATTGCCTTTGTTTGTCGGGCGGGCTAAATCTATCGCAGCTTTAGAGAAAGCAATGGAAAATGACAAGCATGTCTTTCTTGTTGCTCAGCAAGATGCTTCTAAAGATAACCCTGAGAAAGAAGATTTGTATGAGATAGGCACCACAGCGAAGGTGATGCAGCTTTTACGTCTTCCTGATGGCACAGTAAAAGTATTAGTGGAAGGTGGTGTAAGAGCAAAGCTATCCAGCCTTGAAGATGAAGGTGAGTTGGTTAATGCGAAAGTCATTCCAATGGAGGAAGCTGTTGAGGAGGCTGGCACTGATTATGGTCCTATGCGTGCGGCTTTATTAAAGCAGCTTGATGAGTATGTCTCTGGTAGCAAGAAGATACCAAGTGAAGTTGTTACCTCTGTTAAAGCAATTGAAGAGCTGGGCTCTTTGATTGACAGTATTGCAGGCCATATGAGCCTTAAGCTTGAAGATAAACAGCAATTACTTGAGGCTGCCTCTTTAATCGAACGTGGTGAATACCTAATCGCTTTAATGGATGGTGAACTTGATATTGCCCATCTTGAAAAGAGTATTCGTAGCCGCGTGAAAAAACAGATGGAAAAAAGTCAGCGTGAGTACTATTTGAATGAGCAGATGAAGGCGATTCAAAAAGAACTTGGTGACATGGATGAAGGTAGTAATGAGCTAGATATACTGCAAGATAAAATTCAAGAATCAGGCATGAGTAAAGAGGCTGTGGAAAAGGCCGATGCAGAGCTTAAAAAGCTACGAATGATGTCGCCTATGTCAGCTGAAGCAACTGTTGTTCGTGGTTATATTGATTGGCTTCTATCTTTACCTTGGAAACAGAGAAGTAAGGTAAGAAATGATCTTGCTTATGCTGAGAAAGTTTTGAATCAAGACCATTATGGCCTTGAGGACGTGAAAGAGCGTATTTTAGAGTTCTTGGCAGTTCAACAAAGGGTTAAAAAGGTAAAAGGGCCTGTGCTTTGTCTAGTGGGGCCTCCAGGTGTTGGTAAGACATCATTAGGGCAGTCAATTGCTAAGGCAGTTAACCGTAAGTATGTGCGTATGTCACTTGGTGGTGTGCGTGATGAAGCTGAAATTCGTGGTCATAGACGTACTTATATTGGCTCTATGCCGGGTAAACTTTTGCAGAAGTTAGCTAAAGTAAAAGTGAAAAACCCTCTGTTCCTGTTAGATGAAATTGACAAAATGGGTATGGATCAACGTGGTGACCCTGCATCAGCTTTACTAGAAGTGTTAGATCCTGAGCAAAATCACACCTTTAATGATCACTACTTAGAAGTTGATTATGACTTGTCAGATGTGATGTTTATTTGTACATCTAACAGTATGAATATTCCTGGTCCATTGTTGGATCGTATGGAAGTTATTCGTATTCCTGGTTATACCGAGGATGAGAAATTAAACATAGCATTAAGATATTTACTGCCTAAACAAATTAAATTGGCAGGCTTAAAAAATCATGAAATTGAGGTCTCAGATGAGGCTTTAATGGACCTAATTCGTTACTACACCAAGGAAGCTGGTGTGCGAGGATTAGAGCGAGAATTAAGCAAAGTTTGTCGCCGTGTTGTGAAACAACAGGCTTTAAACAAAAATAAAAATGCAATTTCTGTGACTAAAGACAACCTAGAAGACTTTTCTGGTGTGAAGCGCTTTAGCTACGGAAAAGCAGAGGATAAGAACCAAATTGGCCAAGTAACAGGCTTAGCTTGGACCTCAGTTGGTGGTGAATTGCTTACAATTGAGGCTGCTGGAATGGCGGGTAAAGGACGCCATGTTAAGACGGGTTCTTTGGGTGATGTGATGCAAGAATCTATTCAAGCTGCATTAACTGTTGTTCGTAGTCGAGCATTAGGTTTAGGGATTGCAGAGGACTTTCATGAGAAAGTCGATTTGCATGTGCATGTGCCTGAAGGAGCGACTCCTAAAGATGGCCCAAGTGCAGGTATAGCAATGTGTACAGCGATTGTGTCAGTGCTTGCTAAAGTCCCTGTGAAGGCCTCTGTAGCCATGACTGGTGAGATTACACTTCGTGGTGAGGTCTTACCAATAGGAGGGCTTAAAGAGAAGCTCTTAGCTGCGCATAGAGGCGGTATTAAGACCGTTATTATTCCTCACGAAAATACTCGTGATTTAAAAGAGATTCCGGATAATATTAAGTCTGATATCGAAATAGTGCCAGTTAAGTGGATCGATGAGGTGCTGGATGTGGCTTTAGAGTATATTCCTTCACCAAAAACAGCAGAAAGTCCTTCAAAGGCTGAAAAAACTGTTGATGAACAAGAAGCTGTGAGTCATCATTAGGTCAAACTCTGTATTGACATGGAGTGGGTTGGGCTTGTATAAATGCTCAACCTTACAGCATTAGTATGCTGATAATAATACTAAGGAACCACGAGAATACTGAAGGGGTACAACGTGAATAAATCTGAACTTATTGATGCAATTGCAGCATCTGCTGATCTTTCAAAAGCGGCTGCAGGTAATGCTCTAGACGCAACACTTGAAGCAATCACTGGCGCACTAGCTAAAGGCGACCAAGTAACACTAGTTGGCTTTGGTACATTTGCAGTTAAAGATCGTGCTGCTCGTACTGGTCGTAATCCACAAACTGGCGAAGAAATTGCTATTAAAGCGGCTAAAGTTCCTGGTTTTAAAGCGGGTAAAGGCCTTAAAGACTCAGTTAACTAAGTGAGTTTTAGGAGCAGTAGTTCAGTTGGTTAGAATACCTGCCTGTCACGCAGGGGGTCGCGAGTTCGAGTCTCGTCTGTTCCGCCATTAAACGAAAGGGTGTGCTCCTTACCAGGAGTACACCCTTTTTTATATAGTCATAACTTAACACGGAGGCAACATGCTCCAAGATATAAGAGATAAGTCACAAGGTATTGTCGTAAAGATAATCATAGGTTTTATCGTAGTGACTTTCGCTCTGTTTGGGGTGGATGCGCTTGTAACAGGTTTTACTACATCAGATACGGTAGCTGAAGTAGATGGCGTAGAGATAACAAGAACTGAATTGTTACAATCTGCAGAAATACAAAGACGTCAATTGATTTCAATGATGGGTGGTCAAATTGACCCTGCATTATTGGAAGATACACTATTACAACGTCGTGCATTGGAAGAGCTTATTCAAAGAGCTGTTTTGACAAATAACGCTAATGAAATGAATTTAGCTGTGTCAGATGCGCAAGTTGATCAATACCTTGTTCAGGCTGAGCAGTTCCAAACTGATGGTCAGTTTGATCAGAATAAGTATCTTAACTTTATTCAAACCTTAGGTTACACGCCTTTGGCATTTAAACAAAGAATTAAACAGGACATCTTGCTTCAGCAAGGTCGTATCGCTTTATCCAGCTCTGATTTTGTGTTGGCGAATCAGGTAGATCAGGTTTTAAAGCTGCAAAATCAGCAACGTAGCTATGACTATGTTCGTTTCTCTTTAGCAAACGAAGTTGAAGCTACTCAAGTAACAGATGCTGAAATTAAGAAATACTTCGATGAAAATACAGAATCTTTTCAGAACCCGGAGCAGGTTAAGTTAGATTACGTCATTATTTCATCTGTTGATTTTCAAGACAAAGTGAGTGTATCCGCAACCGAGTTGGAGCAAGCTTACCAAGCGGCTACATCTGGGGCTCCTCAGGAAGAGCGTTTAGCGTCTCATATTTTGATTGAAACTAATGCTGATCGTGATGATGATCAAGCACGAGCTTTAGCGGAAGAGATTAAAGCTAAGATTGACTCTGGTACTAAATTTGAAGTCTTGGCAAAAGAATATTCAGATGATTTAGGTTCTAAAAATAACGGTGGTGATCTTGGTTATGTAAGCCCTGGTATGATGGTTCCTGAGTTTGAGAATGTGCTATTTAGCATGGTTGTAGATCAAGTTTCTGCCGTTGTTGAAACTGAGTTCGGCTTCCATTTGATTGAACTTAGAGAGATCAGTAATGTTGATACACCAACATTGGCTGAGCTAGAGCCAGAACTTAAGCAAGAGATTGTTGACCGTAAAGCTCAAGATGCTTTGCTTGGTGCGCAGGAAGATATTACAGATCTTGCGTATGCTAGCGACGATCTAAATACATTGGCTTCAGAGTATAATGTTAACATCATGCATTCTGACTGGTTTGGCAGACAGGGTGGTGCTGAGTTAATTTCATCTAATGCCCAAGCAATCGCGGCTGCTTTTAGTCCTGAATTACTTGAGGATGAGCTGAACAGTGGTTTGATTGAGCTTAATGAAGAGCAGGTCGCTATCGTTCGTATTAATGAGCATAAAGCACAATCTGATATGAACCTTGATGAAGCTAAGCAGGATGTACAGTCAATTCTTCTTAGAGAAAAAGCTACAGCAAGTCTAAGACTTAAAGCTGATACTCTTATGTCAGCGCAAGATAAGTCTAGCTGGACACATGTAGAACTTGCGAGTCGTGGTCGTGATGATATCAGTGAAATTGTTTTCAGAATGGCGCGCCCACAAGGCGAAGAAGCGACAACTAAGGTTGAAGCTTTAAATGACGGCGATCTGGTATTGATCAGCTTATTGCAAGTTCAGGATGGTGATGCGGGTGAAGATGAAGCTCAACGTGATTATATTGAGCGTTATCTGAATCAAAGTGGTGTGTCTCAGACAATTGCTGCTCACCAAGCAGCGTTAGAAAGTGCTGCTGTAGTTGAAAGGTAGTTAGTTAAAAGAAAGTATGCTTTTAACGATTTAATCATTTCCTAAAAAGTGATTAAGAGATATAAAAAACCCATCGTATGATGGGTTTTTTATATCTAGTACTTAGGCTTAAGTTTGTTCGAACCAGCTAATGCTTGGGGCAAAGAAGGCTTGTCCTGTTACTGCTTTGGTATATTGCATGAGTTTGTCTGTGTGACCGGATCCATCCCCTAGCATCATGTTTTCTAGCATCTTGCTAAAGTTAATAGGGCTACGGCAATAACTGGCAAATAATAAGCCTGCTTCAGAAAGGCTTGCATAAGGCATGCTGTGACGAAGTATCTCTAGGCCTTGCCCATCCTTGCTTTTAGCTGAAGCGCGTTTTACATGAGCTGTAAGAGGCTTATCTTCGCTTTTATACTCAATGTTATCCTGTTTAGTTCTGCCTATTATGTCTTCTTGCTCTTTTACTGCTAGGTTTTGCCAGTTTTCAAGATTGTGAACGAAGCGTTGTAAATGGATATAAGAGCCGTTTGCATATTCTGCATCCTCTTCTTTTTTGACCAAGGCAACATTTGCTCTTTGGCTGCCTTCAGGGTTCTCTGTCCCATCAACAAAGCCAGTTAGATCTCGACTGTCTAAATATCTAAAGCACGAAACTTCTTCAACCAGCTCAACATAGCCGGATAGAAGTGTCATGATTTCTTTGGTTAGCAAATAAGTTAGATCGCGTCGATTTGATCTAATGTGTAAAAGTAGATCGACAGGTGTTACTGGCGTTTCTGGAGTCGATTGAATGTCTGGAAAGGAGGTTAATTCTTTAGGCTGAGAATTAGGGGAGATGTCTTGCCAAAATTCACTACCAATGGCAATAACACCATGAGGGTTGCTAGCAGCATGGGTTTGTTGAAATTTAAAGATTAATGACTGCGCCCTATTAAGCTGAGATTTAATGTTGTTTTTTTTATGCGGCAAGACATTAAGGGTAATAAACAGGGCATCAGTGTTTGCTGCTGCTGTAATGCCTGATTGATAAATGTTTGACAAAATAAACTCCTAGGCAGCACGAAAGCATTTGTGCTGCTGATTAGGTTAAAAGTTTGGATATAAAGTTTTTAGTTTACTCGATTGGCTTGGTTTAGCCTCACCGCTATAAAACTCTTCTAAAGCATCTGCAAGGTCACTACCATCCCAGTCTGTTGCAGCTGTGTTGGAATACATAATTAATTCCGCTTCCATGATAAGTTGGCTTAGGCTGCTTGATTCACTTAAACGCTTAATATCATCAAGGCCATTTATTCTATCTTCACCCCATCTGTGTCTTGCCCACTCAAGGCATTTGCCTCTTAATGATTTTAGATCATGATTTTGACAAGCATTGATTAGCTCTTGATATGCTGTTTTTTCATCATGCGTATTAAGAGGGGCGAAAACTTGTAATGTTGGAACTTCTTCTAGTTTGTCGCTATTAATCGTTTTGCGCTTTTTCAGCATGAGAAAAGTTGCACTTATCAAGGTTGTTCCAGCGATGAATAATAGAATTGCTATTATGATGCTTTTTACACTCCAAGATGAGCCAGTTTCTTGGGTTGTTAATTGAACCTCACCTTCTAAAATATCGGCTTCATCAGATTTAGTTTTTTCTTCTGGCTTAGCTAAAGATATAGGGGCAACTGATCCTGTTTGAGGTGCAAGTAGTTTCTGGGCTTTGCCTTTGCCTGTGGGGTCTACAAGGGATATTCCAGTAACTTCTACACTAGGCGGAACAGCGTAAGTGCGTTCAAGTTGTCGTGTTTTTGTATTCCAGTAAACAATTTCTATTTCTGGCAATATTAGTTTTCCAGGTATGGTTGGTACAACTTCTATGCGTATAGATTGTTCTCCTGTGATACCTGTGTCAGATTTATGGCTACTCAATTTAGCTGGCTGAGGGTAAAGCTTATAATCTCGGGTGCTAGCATAAGCAAAAGCTGGCATTTGTTCAGGTAAGGCGCCTTTCGCAAATGCTTCAATTTCCCAAATAAGTGTATCGCCGACTTTTACATCTGCCGTTGGAGATAAAGAGTTTGATAAGCTAACTTGGGTTGCAGGTAACCAATCATCACTTGGATAACTGGCAGGAATAGGTAAAACATCAAGCTTTATCGCGTTACTCTGGGCTTTTATTAGGCGCCTCCCCAAATTGGTGTTAATCATTGCGGAGATTTTTTGTGGAGGAATTTCTAACTGACCACTTTGCTGAGGGAAAGCTAAATAATCACGAGTAATGACCTGATATTGAGTACCGTTGACTTCTTCATAATGAATTTGGTCGTCAGCTAGCCTCTCGATCAAAAGATTTGGGTGGTTTGGAGTTGAAATATTGGCATTTTGCAGAGCAAATGCGGAATACAGTTTCAAACTAATAATAAGCTCTTGCTGTAAATAAGGTTGCTCTTGTGACACCTCTAAATCAATGATGACAGGTGGGTTGCCGTTTTCATCCAGAAGTTGTTGGGCTGTTTTTACCTTCAGTTTGATTGGCTCAGAAGCTAGGTTACCGACTTGAATTGCAGGGATAACAAAATCTCCCGTCGATTTTGGCATAAGCGAAATTACCCAAAAGCTGAGAGATTGACTCGTACCTAGATTAAAACGGAATTGGCTATTCTGACTCTGGCTTAATACTTCAAAGTCCCGTTTTAATACGCTTAAATCTGGCCCTTGGCCTGTTTCAGGGAAGTCGGTTCTAATGGTTAATTGGACTACGTCGTTTTCATAAATTGTTTGTTTATCTAAGGTCGCGGTGACGCTTGCTGCATATAGGTTGCTGCTAACAAGTAAAAATATGAAAGACAGTGTTAGATTTAATCCCCTTAAAAGGGCGGTTTTTGGCAGCATAATACTCTTGCTATAAAAAGTCTGTGAAATCAAAAATGTATTTACTACCATATTGGGAGTCCATCCTGTTGTCTATAGCGATTTTCTGCTCGTTTTTCCTGATGTAAATACCATAACTTTCTTTTTAGTAACCCACCTGGGTCATCTTGAATTTGCCTCATCCACTGGTTTAAAGCGACTTGCTCTTCTGGAGTGAGCGGGTCGTCTTCTTGTTTAGGTGGTGTTTGCTCTTGCTGCTCTTGGGTTGTTGCGTCTTTATTATCTTGATCAGGCGAGTTTTCAGGCTGTTGTTCTTCCTCTTGCTTATTTTGCTCATCCTTTTCTTTACTTGGGTCCGATTGAGAATTGGATTGAGAGTCTTGATCTTGATCCTGACTTTCTTGCTCTTCATCTTTAGATTGTTGATTGTTTTCGTTTTGCTGTTTCTCTTGGTTTTGTTTTAATTTTTCTAAATAGTCTAAATTTTGTTGGGCTTCTGTGAATTCTGGTTTAATTTTGAGCGCGTTTTTATAGGAGGCAATGGCATCATCTAAGTTACCTGCAAGCGCTAGGCTATTTCCTTTATTATATTCAAGACTCGCTGAATTTTGTTGCTCGTTTAAGAGGTTTAGCTGTTCAGCTGCGGCATCATAATTACCTAGTGCGTATTGGCTGGCAGCTTGCCATTTTGGGTTCTCAAATAATGCCTGTGCAGATTCCCAGTCTCCTTGATCAACCAATTTTTGTGCCTTTTGATCTTGGGTGTAAAACCAGTCAAGACCAATTGCATCTGCTTTAGGAGAGAAAGGTAAAATAGCAACAAATAGTGCTAGCATGACACCAGCTCTAAATTGATAGAGTAGCCAGATAAGAAAAGGTAGAGCAAACCAATGCCCTTTATCGACCCAATCAACAGATTGGCTTTTAGCTTCTACTGCCTTATCTTGATTGCTAATCGGAGTTGATAAAATAGCTTCAATATCACTTGGTAATAGGTCACTAGAATAATAATTTGCCCCTAACTCTCTGGCTAACTGGTTGAGTTCTTTGACAGGAAGTTTCGCGATTACTTGGCCTGCTGAAGTGCGTAAAGTATTACCGTCTGGTAGTAGTATGTTGGCGCCTTCATTGCTACCAACACCAATTATGTTTAATTTTACGTTGTAACCTGAAAGTTGCTGTTTAATGTTTGCAAAGTCGCTTTCATTAACGTCATCTGTAAAAAGAATGATGTTTGTATATTGTGTCGGGTCGCTGATAAGAGCAAGTGAGGTGCTAAAAGCTTGTTGAATGTCGCTGCCATAGAGAGGCATGATAAGTGGATCAAGGGCCAATAAGAAGTGTTTTAGAGTCGACTTATCTTGGCTAAAAGGACTAATTACAAAAGCATCGCCAGCATAAGCGGTTAGTGCAATGTTGCCTTCTTTTATGCTAACTAATAGGTCTTGTACTTTTTGTTTTACCCGAGTTAAGCGGTTGGGCTTAATGTCAGTCGCATACATGGACAGGGACTGGTCAAGTATGAGGATGGTCTGCATTGGGGTAATGTATTTCTTTTCTACCTTCTTCTCCCAGCTGATTCCGGCTATGCCAACTATCAACAGGCTAACTAGCACAATGCCAACCCAACTAGGTAGGCGTTTTCCTGATTTATCACTCACTAGATGTCGAAGTAACTTGGCATCGATAAAGCTGGATAGCTGATTCTGCTCAACCCTGTTTTCTTTCTTCACTATGTAGAGGAAAATAACAAAAGCAATCAGAATCAAGTAATTGGGATTTGAAAAATAAATTAGATCAAAAAATGTCATTAGAAACTACCTCTTCTAATTGCATTCCAGCGAGTATAAAGCGCTAAAAAGAGAAAGAATAAGCTTCCTAGGGCAATCATATTGAAGAGCGTGGTCTTTGGTCTTTGCCATTGATCTTCACCTGGTGTGGGCTCTAACTCATCCAAAGTGGCGTAAATCGACTCAAGTTCTTGGGTGCTTTTTGCTCGAAAGTATTGACCTTCAGTCATATCGGCTATTTTTTGAAGTAACTCCTCGTCAAGGTCGGTAGAGGGATTAATCACTCTTGGCCCAAAAAAACCTTGGCTTATCATCTGTTCTGCACCAATACCAATAGTGTGAATTTTAACGCCTTGCTTAGCTGCAAACTGTGCTGCCTGATCAGGCTTTACTCGGCCTGCTGTATTAGCGCCATCTGTCATTAAAATCATGACGCGTTTATCGGCATCAATGTTTGCCAGGCGTTTGATTCCTAGGCCAATCGCATCACCTATAGCGGTATTTTCTCCTGCAAAGCCGATTTGAGTTTCATTTACAAGTTGTGCAATTGTGTCTAAATCATAACTTAATGGCGCTTGAAGGTATGCCTTGCTGCCAAAAACAATGATGCCAATGCGATCGCCTTTACGTTCTTTTATAAACCTATCTAATACTTGTTTGGCGGCTTGTAATCTATCAACTGCTTGCTGATTTATCTTCATGTCGGCTGTTTGCATACTGCCAGATAAATCTAAAGCAATAAGTAGATCTCGACCCGAAGGGGTGACAACCTTAGGTTCGCCAAGCCAAACAGGTCTGGCAATCGCGATAACAAGTAGCAACCAAGAAATCCATAAAAAAAGTTTAATCAAATGCTTTGAAAAGCTTTGACGCTTAAGTTTTATGCTTATTTCAGTTTGGTTGAACTGGGTAATATTTGGCCACCAAAGGGCTTTTTGATCAGGCTCAGCAGGGCGACCAAATTTTAAAAAAAAGGGGGCTATTGCAACAATTAAAAACCAAGGCCATATAAATTCAAGCATACTTCCTGTGCCTCCGACACCAGTGTTTGGTAAGTCGAAGTATTTCTTCCTTCTGTTCTTCTTTTAATAATAAATTTGGCTGGTAAGCACCTGTTACGAATACTGAGCCAAGTTGTTTAAACTGATATTTTGGTGAAAGGCCAAGATCTAATTGATCAAAAAGGTCTTGGCTTGGAAGAGAAGCTAGGTCATTACGTCCAAGGGTGAGTAAGCAACGTCGGATAATCTGATGGCATTGAGTGAGAAATGCAACGTCATCAAGCTCTTCTAAAGTATCTATCAGCTTAATGGCATCCCTACGGTATAAGTTGCGTTTGTAACTTATGAATTTAATCGTCATTAGGCTAATAAGTAGAATAACTAAAGCGCCAACAACTAACCAAGTCCACCAAACAGGAGGCCACATAGCAATATTGTCTGGCAGTATATAAGCCGTATTGGGAAGTTCGATTTTAGGCCCTGAGGCTGGAATGTTTGTAGCATTCATAACTTAGATTCTTCTCGTATCCCTATTGATTAGCTTAAAGCGCCAAAAGCCATCAAATGTCTAGCAATTTGAACAGGTGACTCATGCAGGGCAAAATAATGAAAAGGGATGCCTATTCTGCTTAATTGATTGTTCATCTTCTGTTTAGCAATCAATCTATTTTCTTTGTAAGACTGCATACTGGTTTTAGTAATTTGTATAGTTTGAATACCTTGCATATCTTGAAGTCTATATTGACCTTCAGGAAGTTGATCAAGGTGTTCATCTTCAATACTTATCCAGTGAATAAGGTTGTATTTAGAAAGTCTTTGAAGCTCTTCAAGGTCTTGTTCTCTAAGTAAGCCTTTATCACTGCAAATAATAATCTGCTGATGTCTTATGTTGCGAGTTAAAAGGGATTGCCATGGACTTGTTGCTTTGCTTTGGGCAAGTCTATGGGATATTTGAGTGGCGTCAGACAGAGAGGTTAACAAGGCATTAAAGTGGCTTGCTTGGTTTTTAGGAGGCAAAAATATGTCTTTATTAGCAAAGCTTAGATAAGCGCCTACCTTGTCATTTTGAATCTTGGTTCGCCAGCCCACTAAACAGAGTAATTGGACCATACGAGTAGAAACGAACGTATGCTGTGTTCCGAAATAGGCTTGACTAGATAAGTCTAAAGCGAGAATGCGGCTATGCTCCCTTTCTTCGGCATAGACACGCGTATGGGTTTGCCCGGTTTTAGCACTGACACGCCAATCAATATGGCGCATATCATCACTTGCTTGATATTCTCTCACTTCAAGCATTTCCATACCGTGGCCCTTCATCCTTGTAAGATGAGAGCCAAGCATAGGGCGGCGATGAGGTTGCAAAGGTGCTTTGCCTAACTTTTTTGCAAAAACGGCAAGATCAGACAGGCTTTGAACATCCAATTCGGGCGAGTCTGGTGATATTAGTGCATCCATAATCTTTACCTAAGCAACAGGTACTCTTTCAAGTAATTGATCAAGTAAAGTATCTGAAGTTAGGCCTTTTGCCTCAGCTTCAAAAGATGGGATGATTCTATGCCTTAGAACATCATGGGCAACCGCTCTAACGTCATCAGGCGTGACAAATTGCTCTCCTTTTAACAATGCATGGGCGCGGGCACATCTATCTAATGCTATGGTTGCCCTTGGGCTGGCGCCAAAATCAATAAGCTTAGTTTGATCGCCTAGATAGTGTTCAGGGTGACGAGTAGCCATCACGATTTGCACTATGTACTCTTCAATAGGTTCAGCCATATAGAGGCCTAATGCCTGCTCTCTAAGAGAGCGAATATCGGCTTCGGTACAATCTGGTGATTCGATTGCAACCTTATTAGCACTTTGATTTCTTACCAGTCTTAGGACTTTTAGCTCGTCCTCGGCATTTGGATAGTCTACTTTTAGCTTCATAATAAAGCGGTCAAGCTGGGCTTCAGGAAGAGGGTAGGTACCTTCTTGCTCAATCGGGTTTTGTGTGGCGATGACAAAAAACAATTCAGGTAATTGATAACTTTTATTACCAACCGTGACTTGTCTTTCACCCATTGCTTCTAATAAAGCAGATTGTACTTTAGCGGGTGCTCGGTTTATTTCATCGGCAAGAACAATATTATTAATTACTGGGCCGGGTACAAATTGAAACTGACCCGTTTCTTGTTGGTATACCTCAGAACCTGTGACATCACCTGGTAATAGGTCTGGGGTAAATTGAATTCTATGGAACTTACTCGCTATGCTTTGTGCTAACGCTTTTGCTGCGGTTGTCTTTGCTATACCTGGTGGTCCTTCAAGTAAAACATGTCCATCTGCAATCAATGCAATTAACAATCTATCGGTAAGGGTGTTCTGACCAATAATGGCCTGATTTAAGTAATTTTTTAAACGAGTTATCACAGCATCCATCGAGTGAATGATCCTCATACTTCTGTCAATAAAAGTGGAGACACAATATAATACGACAATCTTAAATGATTGAATTCCAAGAAGACAAGCCTAGAAGGGCTTAGTTCAAATTTTTATAGGGAATAAGATGGCGTTAGTAGTGGTTGATGTTGCCTTAGCAGCTCATAAATTTCAGGACTTGTATCAAGGAAGAGCAAAATATTTAGTCGTGCAAAGTCGTGATGGTAGGAATATCCAACTACCTTTAACCATATTTCGACCTTTTCTAACCCATAGTGGTATTTATGGCACATTTGAAGTGGAATTTGATCAAAATTATCGGTTAGTCGATATAAAAAAGAAGTAAACTAACAAAGATTTATTTAGTGATCATAAGGTTCACTAACAATATTGATATCAATTAGGAGTTTTTGATTATGTATAACCTTGCTCGCTCTGTACTGTTTAAAATGGATGCAGAGGTGACACATGAGTTGTCTTTAGAATTATTGGCAGCAGGTCAAAGGCTGGGTGTTAATCGACTTTTGCTTGATAGCGTACCTGACTCACCCGTAGAAGTCATGGGGCTAACTTTTCCTAATGCTGTTGGCCTTGCAGCAGGTCTTGATAAAAACGCAGACGCATTTGAAGCGTTTGGACAAATGGGCTTTGGTTTTGTTGAAGTGGGAACCGTCACACCGAAAGGACAAGCAGGTAATGACAAGCCACGATTGTTTAGATTGCCAGAGCATGAAGCGATTATTAACCGTATGGGGTTTAATAATAAAGGCTTGGATCATATGGTTAGCCGTATTAAAAACCATAACTATAAAGGTATTTTAGGGGTTAATATTGGTAAAAATCTGACAACATCTGTTGAAGATGCGGTACAAGATTACCTGGCTTGCCTAAACGGTGTTATGCCATATGCGGATTATATTACGGCAAATATTAGTTCACCTAATACACCCGGTCTAAGAAGCCTTCAGTTTGGTGAAAGTCTTGCCGAGCTTATCTCGCCTCTCGTTGAAGCTAAACAAAGATACTTTGATAGTACTGGTAAGCACGTACCTTTAGCTGTGAAAATAGCGCCAGATATGACAAGTGATGAAATTAAAATGGTTGCAGATACTCTTCAGTCTCAAAAGATTGATGCCATTATCGCAACTAATACAACCTTGTCTCGAGATACTGTTGCTGGCCATAAACATGCAGACGAGGCGGGTGGTTTAAGTGGTGCGCCGGTTAAAGATGCTTCAACACTTGTAGTGAAAACCTTAGCGGATCATTTGCAAGGTGAGCTACCTATTATTGGAGTGGGTGGTATTTTAACTGGCAATGATGCGATTGAAAAACTTCAAGCCGGCGCTAGCCTAGTACAGATTTACAGTGGTTTTATTTATAAGGGACCTGAACTGGTTCGTGCAGCAGTAACCAGTACAACGGGTTACCTGAATGAAATGGGCAAAACTAAATAATTAGCTTTGTTGTAAACGAATAATTTTGAAGACAGTAAACGCTAGATTGTAAAAGCTTGATAAGAAGTCTATTCGTATGATGGGAAAATGAAGCAAAAGCTACGATGCTTTTGCTTCATTTTAGAAACGGAGTCTAATTAATGGGGAGAACTGATTGCTTTAAAGGTTCCTTCCACAGGTGTTAGACCATCCCACATATCGACTCTGCCTTCTCTCCAGCCGGCTAACCATTCAGAACGAGAGTTCTCATGGTATTGATTTGATAGCCCTTTAGAGCGTCCTGCCATACCTGCGCGATAGCCACGTATGTAGGCGCGATGTTGAAGGTCTCGTTTCTGTTTCTTCATTTGACTAATCCTCTAAACTTTCTTTTGTCGAACTTTAAGTTCTAGTAGAGAAATGAGTGATTGTCTAAAAACACTTTGCTCTAAAAGAGTATAAATTTTCATAAAAAAGTAATTAAAAATGACAACTAGACAAAATTCGCAACTCGAATCAGGCTCAAAATCAGATGTGAGCTATCAACTTGAAATCACCTGTCCGCTGGGGTTAGAAAATGTACTGGCTCAAGAATTAGCTGGCCGAGGGTTAACCCAAACTCGTTTAGGTGAAGGACAAGTTAAGCTATCGACAGATTTAGAAGGCATGTACACAGCTTGCCTTTGGTCTCGCGTTGCGACTCGCGTCATGTTGCCATTAGCTCAGTTTGAAATAAACAGTGCTGATGATTTATACGAAGGTGTGAAAGCGATCGACTGGTCTGAGCATATGACGGCTACTTCAACCCTAGCAATAGATTGTCATGGTACTAACCATAGCATCCGAAATACACAGTTTGGTGCGGTAAAAACTAAGGATGCGATTGCTGACTATTTTGTTGAAAGAGACGGCGAAAGACCAACAGTAGAAAAACAAGATCCAGATATTAGAATATCGGTTCGAGTGAAACGCGAGAAGGTCACTGTTAGCTTGGATTTATCAGGTGGCAGTATGCACCGTCGAGGATATCGTCAACATGGTGCTATGGCGCCATTGAAAGAAAACTTAGCAGCAGGTTTGTTATTAAGAGCAGGTTGGGGGCAAGATGACTTCTCTCAACTGATTGATCCTATGTGTGGCTCAGGAACTTTTTTAGTTGAAGCTGCGCTTATCTCATTGAATATTGCACCAGGTTCGCGCCGTAGCTTTTGGGGTTTTAAAGGCTGGCGACAGCATGATCACAGAATGTGGCAACAGCTGAATGACTTTGCTAAAAACGAGCGTATTGCACCTGCGGACTTAAAAGTACGTTTTATTGGGACGGATAATAATCAAAAGGCTATTGCTCATTCCCGTGAAAATATTAAGCGTGCAGGCTTAACTGGTATTGTTGAAGTCGATTTAGCGCCTTTTCAGGAGTATGACTTCGGTATTGCAGAGGATGCAGCTCCTGGACTAGTCATGACTAACCCTCCTTATGGTGAGCGTATTGGTGATGAGCTTGCTTTGGTTGCACTTTATCGCCAGTTGGGTGAATGGGTCGTTGAGAATTGCATGAATTGGCGCTTGTTTATGTTGACGAGTAACCAAGCTTTAGCGAAACAAATCCCATTGCGTCCAGAGAAACAAACCCGAGTACTGAATGGTGGTTTAGAGTGTCGTGCTTATCGTTTCCCTGTGGTTGAGCGCTTTATCAAACAGGATGCCATTGCAGCACCTGCGGTAAATGGTGCTGGTGCAGAAATGTTTACCAACCGGTTGAAGAAAAACCTTAAGAAGTACGCTAAGTGGGCCAAGAAAAACAAAATTGAGTGTTATCGCGTTTATGACGCAGATATGCCTGAATATGCTGTTGCGATCGACCTTTATCAAGACTGGGCACATGTGCAAGAGTATCAAGCGCCAAAAAGTATTGATCCTTT
Source organism: Marinomonas sp. S3726 (assembly GCF_000967665.1). Lineage (NCBI taxonomy): Bacteria > Pseudomonadati > Pseudomonadota > Gammaproteobacteria > Oceanospirillales > Oceanospirillaceae > Marinomonas > Marinomonas sp. S3726. The sequence goes on from NZ_JXYC01000011.1 coordinate 164,904, forward strand.
AAAAGCCAGACAAAGACTATTTGATGTGGTTGCCGCTATCCCTAATGCCTTGAATATCTCTGAATCACAGGTGATTGTGAAGTACCGTCAGCGCCAGACTGGACGTGAGCAGTATGAGAAGCTAGATCAATCCAAGCATGAGATGCAAGTGACTGAGTATGATTGTGACTTCATCGTAAACCTTAAAGATTACCTTGATACAGGGCTTTTCTTAGATCACAGACCCGTGCGTAAATTGATTCAGTCTAAAGCTGACGGTAAGCGCTTCTTGAATCTTTTTAGTTATACATCGACTGCTTCTGTACATGCAGGTCAAGGTGGCGCGAAGTCGACCTTAAGTGTTGATATGTCAAATACTTATGTGGATTGGTCTAGGCGTAATATAGAGCTTAATGAGTTTAGTGAAAGAGATCATAAAGTGGTGAGAGCTGACTGCTTTGAGTGGCTTAAAAATAGTGAAGATATGTTTGATTTAATCTTCATGGACCCACCTACTTTTTCAAATTCAAAGAAAATGGAAAACGTATTAGATATCCAGCGTGACCATGTCGACTTATTAACCTTGGCGATGGCGCGATTAGAAGCTGATGGAGAGTTGATTTTCTCTAACAACTATCGCCGATTTACTTTGGATCAGAGTATTCTTGATACTTATGATGTTGAAAATATCACTAAGCAGTCGTTAGATTTAGACTTTGAACGTAATAGTAAAATTCACCAGTGTTGGATTATTAAGCACAAGAGTGCTGAAGAACAAGCTGGGTTAGATAACTTGGATCTATTTTCTGAAAGTTTCTAGTTGGCTGAGTTTAATCAAGGATAAGCCTGTAAGAAGGCTGCAGAACTCGATATAATTTCGACTATTCGGTCAAATTTCTGATTAAGGTTCACTGCCTTCACATAATTGATCTAAAAGTAATTTGTATGCCAGACCGTTAAGGGTCTGGCATATCATATTTGACATCCTACTAAAGAGTTTAAAATGAACAAGACGTACCGATTGGTAATTAGTTGCCCAGACAAAGTGGGTATTGTGGCAGCCGTAAGCCAATTTTTACAAAAAAATAATGCTTCTATAATGGAAGCCAGCCACCACACAGACCCAGAGCAAAAGTGGTTTTTCATGCGTCACGAATTTGACGCAGAAAGCATGCCGCTTAGCCTAGAAGAGTTTAAGCAAGGTTTCGAGCCTATTGCTGAGGCCTTCCAAATGGAATGGTACGTGAATGACTCTGCTAGTAAACCTAAAGTGGTATTGATGGCAACACGAGAGTCTCATTGTCTAAATGATATTTTGCATCGCTGGCATACGGGTGAGCTTGCATGTGACATCGTTGGCGTAATTGCAAACCATGAAGAACTGAGATCCATGGTTGAGTGGTATAAAATTCCTTTCCATTGTATTCCTGTACCAAAGGAAGACAAGATGGATGCCTTTCAAAAGATCGAGCAATGCATTGATGATGCAAAGGCTGACACAATAGTGCTAGCGCGTTATATGCAGATCTTCCCTGAATACCTATGTGAGAAATACAAGCATCAGGTAATTAATATTCACCACAGCTTCTTGCCTTCGTTTATTGGTGCGAAACCTTATCACCAAGCCGCTGTACGAGGTGTGAAGTTAATAGGTGCTACTTGCCATTATGTGACTGCTGACCTTGATGCTGGCCCTATTATTGAGCAGGATGTTATTCGAGTTCGTCATAGCCATAGTGCACAAGACATGGTGCGTTTAGGTAAGGATATTGAAAAGCTTGTCTTGTCTCGTGGCCTAAGATATCACCTACAAGATCGTGTTTTAGTGCACGGAAATAAGACAGTTGTATTTGCAGACTAATCTGAACTAACCGGAAAAAATTCTGTCTTTGTTTTGTTTCTATAAATATTGACTATATTTATACGGACATTCAAATAAAGTAACAGCGTAGGGGTTGCACCATGAAACTGAAACTTACACCTACTCAGAATTTATGTGTTGGATTTTTAGAGTCTGGATTCAAAGTGATGCAGGTAGATGACCAGTATTTCTTTGTGAAGGGAGATCGTCGCCAAAAAGTATTGCCTAAAACGTTAGAGGCCTTAGTGAATCGTGGTGCGGTTCAATATGATGAAAATGGAGACTATGAACTAAGTGAGGCTTTCATAGAACATAGAAAGCAGATGCGTTCACCAGTTCATATGAACCACACGCGACACTAACTCAATTACAGACACTGTATAGATACGAAAAAGCCATTATTGTTAAATAATGGCTTTTTTATTCGCATCAGAAAAAGCTATTGCACTTGTTCCGGCGCTTTTGTAAATAAGCTGCCTATGGCTTGAGTCAGTTTAGGGCTGCGATTTTCTCCTCTAAATAGCGACCAAAGCGAACCACGTACAACTGGTGTGTGGCTTAATTCAGAAGCGATCTGAGAAAAAGCAACATAGCCATCAGTACGATTAGCGAGATTCTCCATTGCTAAAGACAAAAGCTCTGGGTCAGTGTTAAACCATGAAGGGCATTTAGCGACGATAGCCACAATGAGCTGTAACTCATCATCTGTTGCTTGGTTTTCACCCGTTACTAAAGAAAGTTTGATTGATTGCAATAGTTTCTCAGATGGTGCAGCTTTGGAAACAGAGCGAATTAACGCAGCTCTCCATTCCGTATTACCTCTCGTTGGGTAAATAGCCTCAACAAAGTTTAAGTAGTCTTCTTCAGGGCGTTCATGTTCCAGTGCTTTAGCGAGTGCAACCGCAACAGGCTGAGGGGCAAATTCAATCGCTTTTTTGATCAAAGCTAAATACTTCTCTTGATTTGCTCTCACAGCAAGGTCAGCAATCCCTTGAAGGCCAAGAGCCTGCCAAGATGTGTCTTCTTCGTTTAGATCAGATTCTAAGTAAGTGACTAATTGATTGAAGAAACTAGACGCATCTTTTTTAAACTGAACAGATAATGCAGCATGAAAACTGGCCATTCTTTCGTGGTCAGGCTGGAAAGCGTAAGGGTTGTCCTTAAGGGCATCGCTAATGTCCGTGCTGCCATCTTTATTTAAAATTCTATCAACAATAGATTTAATTAAATGATCTCTTGTGCCTAAATTAAGGCTACCTTTTTCATCTATTGGTAAGCGAATAAACCAGATAACTGGCTCTGCATTCTGCTCGGCTTTCAAGGGATGTAATAAAATGGCTAGCCAAGCTTGCTGTTTAAAAGCATATGGATATGGTTGCTGTTTCTTATCAAATTGAATAACTTGCGCTGGCGTGATTTTGCTAACATGACGGCCAATGTCATAAAAACTTGCTTTACAGCCAACGAGTTCAAAAAGGTCTGTAAGGGATTCAATATTATTCATTTACGCGAATGCTCTTAAGTGGTGTCTATTGGAGGTTGGGTCCAGATGACAATGCGTTATAGTATGGCTGCAATATTACCTTTTTTTGGGAGAGAAATCAGGTTGGATAAACATCATAAATTAGCAGATTCTTTGCTTAACCTCGAAAAGGTTATGCGTGAGGTCAATGTTTGGCAAATGGCTGAACCAAGTGACCAAGCTTTAGCCAGTCAGCAACCTTTCTGTATTGATACTATGGGGTTTGATCAATGGTTAAGGTTTGTCATGATAGCGAGATTTAAAACCATGTTAGCCCAAGGTCAAGCCCTGCCTAATCATTCAAATATCGCTCCTATGGCTGAAGACTTTTATAAAACACAAGATAAGCAGGTAAAAAGCGCAATTGTTAATGCCTTAAAAATGTTAGACCTCTGTTTGAATGAAGAGTAGGCAAGCATGGTATTTAAGCACCAAGTGGTAAATGATCTTGCTTTTGTTTTAAAGGCACCTCTAATTTATCAGGATCTTGATATAGCAAAATACTGGCTGCCAGATAGTCAAGATAAGCTCATTCAATTAGATAAAAACCCAAAGCCTCTGGTTCAAATGGTAGAAGCATGTAAATCTCATTTCTTGGGCAGTTACTTCGAAACTTTGTTCTCCTTTGCACTCAATCATTTTTCATCTTTAAAGATAGTCTTAGAACATACTCAATTGATTTCACCAGAACGGACGTTAGGTGAAATAGATGCGCTTGTTACTGATGCAAATGGACAGGCTCATCAGCTTGAAGTGGCAATTAAATTTTACTTGGAATCCAGTGACGAGGTAGGGCATTGGATAGGGCCTAATAAAAATGACAGCTTTGTAAAGAAATATCAAAGAGCTAAAGCGCATCAGTTAACCATTTTGGATCTGCCAGAAGCTAAGCCTTTATTGGAGCAATACTCTCTCTCTTTACCTGTTGAAAGACACTTATTGATGTTTGGTGTTTTGTTTAAACAACTGGCAGATTTTGGGTCGTTAGCTTTGTTTGAGAGTGATAAAACACATTTTGAAAAGAATAAAAATAAGGAGATTAATCCTTATGCTAAATCAGGTTTTTGGGTGCGAATAAATAATCTGAATTGGTTACATAAAGGCTTTTTTTCTAGCCAAGAGATGCTAAAGCCTTTTTGGATTTCAACGCCAATAGATCAAGAAGTTGCAACAAATAAATGGCAAAATTTTCATGCTTGGCAAGCAGACCTCGAGGGCAAATTTAAAGAAGATGAAAGGCCAAGATTATTCCTGTTAACCTGGAGAAAAGAGGGGGGATCTAGCAAAAATCTTCGCCTTTTTGTTGTGCCTGAGCATTGGTAGCGCTTGTAAAATTGCATGGTTTAGGGCATAAATAGCGACTGATTTTTAAGTTGTTACGTCGATGTCTATTAAAAGTACGAGGCTAAAGGAGATAGCCAAAATTCCCGAATGGGTGGTAGACGTTGATCATGCCAGTATTGCTTGGTGTAACCAAGCAGCCACTGAGCTCTTTGTCGAGTCTAATCCGAACAGTAAGCAGGCATTACCTGCCATTTCAGCAAATTTGAAGCGTCGATTTGCTCGGTTTATTACGTCTTGTGATAAAGGACCAACAACGCCTCTTACTTGGGCATTTCAATGTGTTAAAGGTCATTACTATGACTGCCAAGGGAGTATTATTTCCTTGGGAGCGAATACCTATGGCATTAAAGCTAAGGCCGTCAAAAGGCGAACCCTGTTTAGAAGCGAGGTGACGCCAAATGAAAAAGATGATCAAACTCATAAATCGGCAGAGCAAACGACTAAGCGGTTAAAACCGCAAATAGCACCAATAGAAGCAGAAGCATATAAAAACATACCGATTCATCTAAACGCTCCTGTTGAGCAAAATCCCCCTCTTGATGACGTCAGTAACTTGCCACTTATGATGCCAATTACCGAGTTTTCACAACTCTCTTTGGCTGTATTCGATGACAAATATCGTTTAATTGAAGCAAGCGCATTATTCAATGACACCTTTTCTGATGTCGATAACTTAAAAGATATCTTTGCACTTAACTCCGACTTGAATAAAGCCATTAAATTTTTATCCTCTAAAGAGGCCTTAAATCATCATGGTTTCCCTTTAACTTGGGAGGTAAGGCTTACTACGAATCAAGGTATTCGTTGGCATCAAATCGAGATGCATTATGATGTTCAAAAAGCACAAAACTTTTTGTCATTACTGGATATTAATAATTTAAGAGAACAGGAAAACTCTTTATTTAAACTGAAAAACTATGACCCTTTGACAGACTTACCTAATCGTCACTTACTTTACCAAGAGTTGGATTTGACTTTAAAAAACTCACACTTAAGGTCACAAGAATTTGGTGTGCTTTATTTAGATTTAGATGGCTTTAAAGTAGTGAATGACAGCTTTGGTCACAGGGTTGGAGATGAGTTGATTGTCCAGGTTGCGAAACGCCTTTTGGCTACTCTGCCTAAAGGTGCAAGGTTATTTCGCCTTGGGGGCGATGAGTTTGCTTTGATACAAGAAGATATTAAATCAATTGATGAGCTTGAGCTGCTGGCACAAAGTTTGATGCAAGCGGCTTGCTCGGCCTATCCAATTGCTGAAATGGAAATGCTGATTACTGCCAGCATAGGGATTGCCCATTACCCAAGCCATGGTGAGGATGTTGATACCTTGTTACAGCGGGCTGATGTGGCAATGTATCGTGCAAAATCTATCGGTCATAACTCTTATAAAGTTTATAACAGTAAGATGTCTCAATCTTTGAATGCTTATATGACACTAGGCGGTGGCTTAAGGCGCGCTATTGAGAATCAAGAGTTTGAACTTTATTATCAGCCAAAAGTGCGTTTGTCAGATCAGTATACGGTAGGGGCCGAAGCGTTAATTCGTTGGCAGCATCCCGAATTTGGTTTGATTTCACCAGATAGATTTATTCCGATTGCTGAAGAGACAGGCCTTATTTTGCCATTAGGTGAATGGGTAATTCGTACTGCCTGTAAACAATTGCAGAAATGGCGTGAGCAGGGCTACCCAGAGATTAGTTTGTCGGTAAATTTATCTGGTCGTCAGTTTATGCAGGCCGATCTCGTCTACATGGTAAAAGAGGTGTTAGCAGAAACGGGTGTGAATCCGAAAAATCTTGAGCTTGAATTAACCGAAAGTATGTTGATGGCCGATGCTGATCAGACTATAGAAAAACTACATGGTTTTCGAGAGTTGGGTTTAAGCCTTTCAATTGATGATTTTGGTACGGGTTACTCTTCTTTGGCTTATCTGAAAAAGTTTCCTATACAGACATTGAAGATAGACAGGTCATTTGTGCGGGATCTTGGTAGTAATTCAGATGATAATGCGATTGTAAAAGCAACGATTGCCATGGCTTCCAGCCTTAATTTAAAAGTGATTGCTGAAGGCGTAGAGAATTATTCTCAACTTAATGTTCTCAAAACCTATGAGTGCCAGGAGGTGCAAGGTTTCTTCTTTGCTAAGCCTATGTCTAGTAATGACTTTTCTGTTTATATGCAGCAAGAGTCGGGAAACCTATCAAAGAACTTTCGGGCATTGCATTGATAATGTTGGATGAGAGATAAACTTAAAGACAAATAGTAATTGCGTCTATGCATTAGGGTTATTTTTCTTGTTTCCTTAGTTGTATCTGCCTAGACTAGCCCAATATTTTTTAGGATCTATTGATACTGTGTTAGACAACTTAATATGCCCTCTTGATGGCGAGCCATTAACTTTAGAAGCACGATCGCTTGTTTGTCCAAATGGTCATACTTTTGATCTCGCCAAAACAGGCTATGCGAATCTACTGCCTGTACAAAATAAACGTTCTAAAGACCCTGGTGATAACAAAGCCATGGTAGCGGCAAGACAGGCTTTCTTAAATAGTCAGTCTTATCTAGGCATAGCTAAAAAAGTAAATGAAATTGTTAAAGGTTTTGCTGCAAATTTTACAGATAAGCAAATATGCTTATTAGATGCGGGTTGTGGTGAAGGTTACTATCTATCGCATCTGCAAGAGCAAACGGATTACTCTCTGGTCTCTAGCATAGGTCTGGATATCTCAAAATGGGCAGTAACATCTGCAAGTAAGCGTAATAAATCTTTGTCTTGGCTTGTTGCCTCAAATGGTCATTTGCCCATGCCTGAAAATAGGTTTGATGGCATATTATGTTTATTTGGTTTTCCTGTTTGGTCTGAATTTGAGCGTGTACTCACGGAACAAGGTTTTGTTCTAGTGGCCGATTCAGGTGCAGATCATCTACTTGAATTGAGAGAAGTACTTTATCCAGAAATTAGGTCTTATAAAGCGCCTAATTATAACGGGATAGAAGGTCTTGATGTCATTTCAACCCAGTCCTTACGTTTTTCTTTTGAGGTAAACTCAAATGAAGAATTGATGAATTTACTCGCTATGACACCTCATATGCATAAGGCTCCATACGCGGGACGTAAAGCAATCGAAGCACTCACTCACTTATCTTTAACTGCAGATGTCACTTTTACTGTTTTGCAAAAGCGCAAACAAGAAGGGATATTGGAGACTTAATTTAATGTCTAAGCTAGATAATCTATTTTCAAATAACAGAGAATGGGCTGAATCAATTACACGTGAACAGCCAGATTTTTTTGAAACCCTATCAAAACAACAAAAGCCAGAGTATTTATGGATAGGTTGTGCTGATAGTCGTGTGCCGGCAAATGAGATTATCAATCTCATGCCAGGTGAGGTTTTCGTACATAGGAATATCGCAAATGTGGTTGTGCACACGGATCTAAACTGTCTATCAGTTATTCAATTCGCGGTTGAGGTGCTAAAGGTTAAACACATCATGGTGGTAGGTCATTATGGTTGTGGTGGTATTAAGGCAGCGCTCGATAGTGAAGAACATGGATTGATTGATAATTGGCTGAGGCATATTAAAGACGTTCATCGTTTTCATCAGGAAAAAATGGATGCTGAAACTGATGAAAAGCGTAAGTTCGATCTTCTATGTGAGCTAAATGTCATGGAGCAGGTGAATAACGTTTGCCAGACCAGCATAGTGCAGAAGGCTTGGAATAATGATCAAGAGCTGCATGTACATGGTTGGGTTTACGGTATTAATAATGGTCTTATTAAAGACCTAGATGTTACCGTTAGCTCTAACTAGAAGCCTAGCATTGGACTAGATTAAAGATTATCTGGAAGCTTGCCAAACATCGGTATCTGGATGTTTGGCGGTTTTTAAGTGGTTAATTGCTATCTGCAATCACTTGAGCACAAGCTGAAATAGTCTGACGTATCCACATATGGCCAGGATCATGTTGTAGTAAAGGGCTCCACAGCATCTTTAATTCAACAGGTGGAATTTCAAAAGGCGTAGGAAGTACAACAATTTCTGTGCTTTCACCTAATAAACGAGTTGCAAGTAAGGGAAGTGTTGCCACTAGACCTAATTGCTCTGTCGCTCGCATGGCCACATTATAGTTACGAGTAAATAAACGAATACTGCGCTTTAATCCCATATCAGCAAGTGTTGAGTCAACCCAGCCAAGTTTTTGAACTTCATCTGGCTGTACACCAACACCTACCCCAAAACCTGTTTTACTAACCCAAACGTGCTGAGCGTTCATATAAGCGTCTAGGCTAGGGCTTTTGGCAAGTTCACTGTCTTTATGGGCGATACAAGCAAATCTATCAACCCAGACTGACTTTTGATGAAAAGATTGAGGTAAGGTCTCAAAGCGGTTGATAATGAGGTCCACTTTGCCTTTTTCAACATCATGAAAACTCACATCACTGGGGTTCATGACATCCAGAATAACGTTTGGCGCTTCTTTTTGCAGTCTTGCCATGAGAGGGGGAATAAGAGTTGCTTCGGCGTAATCACTGGCCATAATACGGAATACGCGAGAGCTAGAACCTGCATCAAAGCTTTGCCCTAGATGAAGCACTTCATCCACAGATTGAAGAATTAAACTTACTCTTGGTTGAAGTTGAATTGCCAGTGCTGTTGGCATCATGCCATCACTGGTTCTTACTAAGAGAGGATCGTGAAATAAATCTCTTAAACGACGAAGACCGTTACTCATTGCTGGTTGAGTAATCCCAAGCTGGTTTGCTGCATGAGTAACATTTTGTTCTCGAAGTAGAGAGTCTAAGTAACGAAGTAAATTTAAATCCACTTTATCTAACTGCATATCAAACTCTCATCACAAATTTGACCCGAATCATACTGTATTTAGGGCCTAATGAAAAATCCCTAGGGCTAGTTTCTGGTGTATTTGTGATATTAAACGGGTTAGACATTGGTCTAGATTTAAGGGGAGATCAAGCTTAATTTAGCTTGAGATCCAAGTGGAAATGAGCTCACTTACTTGAGTTCGTAAAAGGCTGTATTGATTGGAAGGGTGAGGTTTCATTTTTTTGCGAAACCTTGCCCTTGGGTTCAGAGGTAAATAGATAGAAACTAAACTAGAGGTAGTACTTCATAGCAGGCGCCCATGGTGTGATAGTCTGTTTTCCCTGCTGGGCTTTTACAATCATCCATAGCTTGATTATCTTTGGTTAGAATTCTAAACCAAGCACCATATTCATGATCTATCATATGATCCCAAGCGTATTGCCAAAGCTTTGTATAGATATCCCAGTATTTATCCTCTTGAGTGGCTTTTGCAAGCCAAGCCGCAGCGGCAAAGCTTTCTGCTTGAACCCAAAAGTATTTATCCCCATCACACATGGAACCATCTGGTCCATAACCATAGATGAGGCCACTATCTGTTTGATCCCATGCTTTATCCCAAGCTTGATCAAATAGACTTTTTGCCGTGGTGATTAAGCAAGCTTCAGGTGCTCTGTGATTAAGCATAAGCAAAAGCTTACTCCACTCTGTCTGATGGCCTGGCTGAAAACCCCAAGGGCGGAATAAATGTTTGGGATCATCTAGATTGTATTGCCAATCAATTTGCCAGTTCACATCATAGTGTTCCCAAATTTGACCTTCAGCTAAGTTTGCTTGACGCTGGCAGATATTCTTAGCAAGTAGTTTGGCACGCTCTAGATAACGGTCTTCACCTGTTGCATCAAAGGCAGCTAGCATGGCTTCACAGCTATGCATATTGGCATTTTGCCCGCGGTAGTCAGAAACAGTTTGCCAATTATCAGAGATTTCATCTTTGTAAAGGCCAAACTCTTCATCCCAAAAATGTGTTTCCATCAAGTTGTAGGTTTCATCTAACCAGCTTCTTGCCTCTTCTACACCAGATTCGAACGCTTGGGCATAAGCTAAAACAACAAAGGCTAAGCCATAGCAATGGTTGGTGTTATCTAGGTCTTTGTCTCCTTCAAGTAGCCAGGTATAACCGCCATCTGCTTTTTTATGACGTTCTCTTAAGTAGCTCACACCATGGAGCATGGCTTCAAAATAGTCAGGGTTACGGCTGGCTTGAAATGCTTTTGCATAATTAAAAATAAAGCGAGTACTGCTTACTAAGTGGCGTGTTTTTGTATCGTAAATATCGCCGTTATCTTTGAAAAAGTGAAAAAAACCACCGTCAGGATCAATACATCTAGGATGATAGAAGTGCATGGTTTTTGCTATGTGTGCCTTGAGAAAATCAGGGCTTTTAAAGTCAGGAATAGCTGTCATATCAAAGAAACTCACTAAGCAATTAATAGGGATAAACACAGAGTAATCTAATTATTAATTAAATCAATTAGATTTAATTAATAATTTTCAGTAGTTTCAACAGATTGTTTATAAATTTCATTTTGCTAAGCATTTTTGCTTTTAAATCAAGGTCATCACTTAAATGAAGCATTCAGGTAGTACATCTGAGCAAAGTCGTCTTTACAATGAGCGTATTATTCTTCAAGCGGTACGAGAAACCCCAGGAATATCACGAGCTCAAATTGCAGAGCTTACAAGACTCAGCGCTCAAACTATTTCGGTTATCACCTCTTACTTAATTGAGCAGGAACTACTTTGTATTACAGGCAAGGTGAAAGGGAAGCGTGGCCAGCCTTCAATTAAGCTGGAAATTAATGCCCAAGGAGCCTATGGCCTAGGCATTAATATAGATCGAGACCACATCAGTGCTGCTCTAGTAGATTTTAATGGTAAGTGTTTATTATTACGTCATTGTGATGTGCATTTTCCAACTGAAACGGAAGCTAAGCAAATTGCCCTTGGGTTAATTGAAGAAGTACGTGAAACCTTAGGTGATACTTGGCAAAAGGTGCAAGGTGTCGGTTTAACTATGCCTGACTATATGGCCGAATGGCTGGAAAGTTTGGTACATAAGGCCGATGAAGCGCTGGACCTGATGCATTTAAAAAATGCCATGACCTATTGGGCATCTGATGACTTTAAGCTTTGGTTAGCTCGCCATACAGAAAAAACAGTTATTTGCGAAAATGATGCAAATGCTTCGGCAATTAATGAGCTTCTTTTAAGTGGAGGGGAGATTTCTGCGCAAGACTTCTTCTATATCTTTATTGGTGCTGCCTGTGGTGGTGGTATTGTCTCTAGAGGTGAGTGTGTTCGCGGTGCTGCTGGTGGTGCTGGTAATTTTGGTTTGATTCCAACGGCGAAAGGAGAGTTAGGTGATTGGATTTTAGAGGCTCTATCCAGTGTTTCCTTAAGGCGTTTTTTAGCACGAAAAAATCAAGACTATGCTCAACTTGAATCTGAGTACTTAGATGATACGACACTTAAATATGTTCAGGCTTGGAGTAAAAAAGTAGCGCTTGAAGTGACTCCTGCTTTAATTAGTGTGATTGCGATTCAAGATCCTAAGCGGATTCTATTGGGCGGGCGTTTAGAAACATCAGTGCTACAGCCACTCATTCAGGAGTTGACTCAATCTCTGCAGGAGCAGGCTCCTAAGGTATTAAGCTTACCTAAAATTGAAATTGCAGAAACGGCCATGACATCCAGTATTGTTGGAGCAGCAATTTTACCTCTTTATCAAACTTTCTCTCCTTATCAGTCCCTCTTGTTAGTGTCAGATGATAATGGGGTGAAGCAAGCACTTAATTCGGTTAATGAGTCTATCGTCGGATGATTTTAGAAATACATTGTCATGATCGAATCGGCATGGCGACTCAAGTGCTAGATCTCTTTATTCCCTATGATATTGATCTTAAAGGCATTGAGATAGATAGAAAGCATGAGCAAATGTATTGTGCATTTGCTGATATTGCGTTTGAGAAGTTGCAAAGCCTCATGGCAGAAATTAGGCGAATTGATGGTGTGATTGATGTCAAAACGGCTTTGTTTACACCTTCCGATCGTGCCCATAATGCCTTATTTACACTATTAAAAACCTTATCTGATGGGGTTGTGTCGCTAGACCTCTCCGGTAATATCATGATGGCAAATCAAGTTGCGATAGAAGATCTGCAACTGGATAAACACTTTTTAGGGCAGCCGCTTAGCCAATATTTAAAAGGAGTACATTTTACCAAGGAGTATTTTTCTAGTGCTAACCTGACTAAATTAAAGCGGTTTCAAAGTAAGAGAGTAAGACTGGCAGGTAAAACATTATTACTTGAAATGCTACCTATCTACGTGCCAGGTGAAATTGAAGGTGAGTCTGTTAGAGCTGGTGCTGTGTTACAGATTAAATCTGAGGCTAGATTAGGCTTACAGGCGCAAAAATTAAGGCATGCGGCCGCCCAAGACATAGTGTTGGATCAGTTAGTGACCAAAAGTACCTTGATGCGTACCTTATCAAAAAATTTAACGGCTTTCCTTCCTATGGCTGCACCTATTTTCTTAACAGGTGAAGCCGGTGTGGGTAAGCAAGATCTCGTAAAAGCCATGATGCAAAGTTGGCAAAAAATAAATGGTTTTGCCCAAACTAAGTTAAAAAGTATTAGTGGTAACAAGCTTGCAGCAAAGCACTTAGAGCCAAATCACAAGGGGCAATGGTGGATAATAAATGAGCCCCAGTGGATAAGCCCTGAGATGCAGCAGCAAGTGCTGGATTACCTTGACTGTCTTGATGTGACAGGCTTTGACTATAATCGGCTTATTTTTGTTTCAGAGTTATCGTTAGCGGAATTGGCTGAGCAATATCCAGCTCAACAGGCGTTTTTATATCGACTTGCTCAATTAACCTTAAATATGCCGCCTTTAAGAATGCGAAAACAAGACTTATCTGAATTAACGCATTATTACTGCCAACTTGCCTGCGCTGACTTAAATAAGCCCATGTTAAAAATTAGCCGGGCAGCCTTTAGTAAGTTGTCTATGCATAACTGGCCTGGAAACCTAACAGAGCTAAGGCATGTGTGTTATCAAGCTTGTTTGCTAACCAATAAAAATATGATTGATATCGATGATATTAGCCTAGTGAGTCATATCAAGATGCAAGACGCGGAGTATGAAATAGACCTAATTGATGGCTCGCTTGATAAAACCATGAAACAGTTTGAAGCTAGGTTGTTAGCCCGTTTATACCCTGAATACCCGAGTAGCCGCTTGTTAGCAGAGAAAGTGGGGATGAGTCATAGTGCCGTCGCTAATAAGTTAAGAGAATATGGTATTAAACAAAAATAGAAAGACTTTTTCATGGCTTGCTGCTTGAAAAAAAAGAGGCTAGAGAACTAGCCTCTGGCTTAAATTGATTGAAATGCTTCATGACCAAAAAGCTTTGCATCAAACAAACCTAAACTGAGCAGCGTTGAACTCATTACAAGGTGTCGTCGTATAATCAGAAGTACTAACTTCCAAAATACAATGAAAAGTGTAGAAGAGAATGAGAAAGAATAATCGGTGGAATCAGTTGAAGCTTAGCGAATTTGCATTATGTTTTTCTGGTTCAGTGTTTGATGACTTTAGATACATCAAAATAGAGTTAAGTACTTAGAATCGACTAGGGCGGCTTAGAGTGAATATCTTGGATATTAGCAGAATGACTGGAGCTAGATTAAGTGGTTTGATTGTGAAAAAATGACTTACTTTAAGGCGAAGAGGCCTATATCAAGGGGAACAGTTAAGCTTAAGTGTTTAAGCTTAACTGCGGGTTTTGAGATTTAACCTGGAAAACTGCCTTGCTCTTGCTGATTAATTTAGACACAAAAGCATGGTTTTTTTTAGTAAACTCATAAAAACTATTTGCTGTATCTTGGCTGTCTGACTCAAATCCCCATTGTTTTAAAAGTGCTTCGTACTCTTGTTGTGAATCCATCATGTATTCCTCTTTAATTATTAAAAATGTTGTTTAATTACAACAAATGCATGGTAAAACGCATTCAACATAAGAACAAACGATGCTTTTTCACTATTTAGGTTAGAAAAATTCACCTATTTCTTTCAGTTAATGTTTTTCGCTTGTATTCGTTTGAATATATTTGCCTAAAGAGGGGCCGGCACCAGTTATCACGTGCTGGTGCCATGTAAGGGAAGGCGTTATTTATCTTTAGTTAAACTTGCAACATTGTTAGAAACCTTATCTGCTCCTTGCTTAATTTCTTTTATTAAGCTTTCAGCGGTTTGAATCAGCTGGCTGTTATCGTGAGTGAGCCGGCTTACTGTCTCCATATTTGTACGAGTATCCCTAGTTAGGTTGGTATTATTTTTTACCATCTCGTCAATTTCGATTGTGGAGCTACTTGTGCGCGAGGCAAGTTGTCTAACCTCGTCAGCCACAACGGCAAACCCTCTACCATGTTCTCCTGCTCGGGCTGCCTCAATAGCAGCATTTAATGCGAGTAGGTTTGTTTGTTCTGCAATACTGCTTATAGTCGTAACAATCTTGGATATTTTATCTGATTCCTCATTGAGCAATTCAATAAGTTTTGTCGCAGCTTCCATTTGCTCCGAAATCTCACCTGAAATCTCAACAGATTTGGATAATATCTGTGCTCCCTCTAATGATATTTCGCTACTAATTAAAGCGGTTTCATAAGCTACTTTAGCTGCTGCCTGAGTGGATTTTTGTTCTTCTATTTGTTTGCTGATATTTGATGCGAACTTAATAACTTTTATGACATTTCCATCATGGTTGAATACAGGGTTGTAAGTCGCTTCAAGCCAAAGAGTATTACCTTGACTGTCTTTTCTTTCAAACTGACCTGACTTAAATTCACCGCTTTCTAATTCACGCCAAAAGTTAGGGTTTTGAATATAAAAATCATCATGACAAAAAATTCTATGATGTTTATTTATAATGTCTTTTTCTTGGTAATTAACGCTGTTTAAGAAGTTTTGATTGGCTTTTAAAATGTTGCCTTCTGGGGTGAACTCAATGACTGCCATAGATAAATTAAGAGCAGCTAAAATAGCATCCTGATTTTTTATTTTGCTTTTGTAGGTAGAGATATCTGTATAACTAGCAATAACTTTAAAGGGGGGTCTTGGTCAAAAATCGGAGTATAAACCTCTTTTAACCAGATGAATTCACCTGATTTTGTATGCCTTTGATAGGTGCCTTGGTGGCTTTTTCCTTCCTTCAAGGATTGCCAAATACCATTCTCTCTGGTGTTTGGTTCATTCTTATACGTGAATAATGTGCTTACTTTATTATTTTTCAGCTCTTCTAGATCATAGTTAAATAAATCTAAAAAAACTTTATTCGCACTTAGGAGCTCTCCTTCCAGATTAAACCCAGCAATTGCTAAGTTCTCTTTTAGAGAATGAATATAAGAATTACTATCATTTAAATTATTTATTAGATCCTTCTGCTTTGTTTTCTTAGAAAATAACATGCTTAACCTTAAGTTGCTTTTTAATAAAACAGTTGAAACCTATATGTATATAAAAGTGAATATGTCGCGATTAAAGAGGGGAGTAGCGCAAGTAAAAAGATTAAAACAGTATTTAAAATATTGTTTTTAAAAATAGCGCAAGTTAACCATGAGGATTTGGTGTTAGCGAATTTCATATTATTCACCCTTTTTATAAATCAGTATTCAAATATCCTAATTTATAAAAAGGGTCTAATAAACATCGATTACTGAAACTGAGTGTTTCAATAATTGTCTAAAAACTAAATGTTTTTAATTTTTAATTCAGGTGGTGGTAATTCATGTGAATCTTCAACATAGAAACTATCGCTATGCGCACCTTGCCACCATTGTTGCCAAGGGTAAGGGAGATTTGGGTGAGTGATTAGTTCTCCTTCACTTAATGTAGGTATCATAACGCCTAAAGAGATACTTAAGCTATAGCTGGTGCGTCGTTTAATCATGTTAGCAGTTAATTTCTTTGGGTCTTCTAGACCTAAACTGCCGACTAGCTCAAAAAAGCTGTGTAAGGTGTTTCTTTGAAAGTTAGCGACTCTTGATGCTTTAGCTTCAATGTCGATTGCCTTACCTCTAACAGGGTCTTGGGTCGCAATGCCTGTTGGGCATTCATTGGTATTACATGACTTACTCTGAATGCAACCCAAAGCCATCATCATGGTACGAGCGGCATTAACTGTATCTGCACCTGCTGCAATCTTACTTAAAAGGTCAAAACTAGAGGCTGTTTTGCCTGATGCTATGATTTTTATCTTGTGTCTAATGCCACAGCCAATCAGCATGCTATTAGTGAGGTAAACAGCATCTAGGCAAGTCATGCCTAGGCGGTTAGAAAACTCTACTGGTGCTGCGCCTGTTCCGCCTTCTGCCCCATCAACGGTTATAAAATCTGGGTAAGTGTCCATCTCAAGCATGGCTTTACATATGCTTAAAAACTCAGCGGGATTTCCAAGACACAGTTTAAAGCCTATCGGTTTGCCTTCACTTAAATCCCTAAGCTTTTGAATAAAGGTTAATAATGCTTTTGGGTTTTGGCACTCTGGGTGGGTTGAAGGGGAAACACAATCTCTATTTTTCGGGATGCCGCGTACTTGCGCTATTTCATCGGTGATTTTGGCTTTAGGCAACACTCCGCCATGACCTGGTTTTGCGCCTTGAGATAGCTTTATCTCAATCATTTTTATGGATTTGAGTGTGGCTGTTTTAGCAAAACTTGTAGGGCAAAAATCGCCATCATGAGTACGACAGCCAAATAACCCGGATCCTATTTGCCAAACTAAATCACCACCATGCTTTAAGTGATAAGGGCTAACGCTGCCTTCACCTGTATTGTGGCTAAAATTTCCTTTGTAGGCGCCTAGATTAAGTGCTTCGATTGCTTGGCTGCTTAAGGCACCAAAACTCATGGCTGAAACATTTAAATAAGCTGCGCTATAAGGCTGTAAGCAATCAGGACCACCAATGAGGACCCTTTGTTGTGCTTCTTGCACTTCTTTAGGGGCAAGTGAGTGCCAAAGGCTAAGGTAGTTTTCTTCTAAAAGCTCTCTTTGAGTACCAAAGGCAATAGTGTCTCGAACATTCTTAGCTCTTTGGTACACCAGGCTTCGCTGCTCTCGATTAAATGGGAGCTCTTCGGTTTCACTGGCTACAAAATACTGATGAATTTCTTTGCGAAAATTCTCTAGAAAGTAGCGGATATAAGCTGTTACTGGATAGAGACGGTTTAAACTGTGAGGACTATAGAAGATGTCATAAGCACCAACTATTCCATAAGCTAGCGTAAAAATTAAACTTATTAAGGAAATACCTGACCCTGAAAAGCTAAACCAAATGAGGGTTATCGTGTTGCCTAAAAGCGCTATGATCCAATAACAAATTTGCATTAGGGTCATCTTTATTTCCTTCTATTTAGAGATTAATAACTAATAGTAGTATCTGCGTTAGGTCTAAAGTGGATGTGATTAAGTCACCTCCCTAGTGTGACTTAAGTTAAATTCAAGACTAAGCTCTATGATAAATAAAAGTCGATTTAGTTCGAAATTTTGTTTAGTTGTTATCAAGTAGGAGCTTCATATTAAGTGCATACTGTTTTGTTAAATATATAACATAATGCGTATTTAACTATGTTTATCAGTTACCTACACAATTAAGAGCGATATATAAAATAACAAGGATTGTGTTTTTTGCCCCATTAAATACTGACATGAGTCGAAATGCGGAAGAGAATGAATGAACTTGTTAACTACAAAACAGGTAGTAGTACGTATACTGGTAATTATCTTTATTGTTGAGCTGATAATAATGTTTATTCTTCAGCTGATCCCTCACAAACTCAGCTCTTTCGCTGAGGCGGCACTCGATGCATCTATTTTAACTTTAGTGTCATTGCTCCCTATTTACTTCTGGGTCATAAAGCCCTTTGTGGACGCGAGTCAGGGAGCAATGTCACGGATAGAAAAATTGGCATTAACTGACCCTCTGACACAGTTAGGTAATAGGCGCTACTTCCTTAGTTGTATGGAAAAAGTTATTTCAAGTAACAGTCGCTATAAAGAGCAAGCTGCAATCATATTAATAGACCTAGATGGCTTTAAGAAAGTTAATGATGAGTTCGGCCATGAAGCGGGTGATACACTTTTAATCGAGGTCGCTTCTAAATTGCAAAGCCTTATTCGGCAAGAAGATGTTGTCGCTAGGTTAGACGGAGATGAATTTGTCATCTTGTTGCAGCGGATGTATGGCAATAGCTTAGTTAATCGGGAGATTGCCCAGCAGATAGGAATAGAATTGGTAGGTTTAATTAACCAGCCTGTACGCTATAAAGATGTCACCCTTACTGTTGGTGCAAGTGTTGGTATTAGGTTGATTGATGGTGATGAAAAAGATGTGGATGCACTTATTCGTGCGGCAGATGTCGCTATGTATCAAGCCAAAAAGCGAAATACACATAAAGTTGCCTTTTCGTGAGCTTTTTTGGATGATTTTTAGAGGGGAGCTTAGTGCTTACAATGCACTGTAAACTTAGGTCGTTAGGCTTGCTTGCTCAAGATACAAAAAAACCGATCAACGGGGAATTTGATCGGTTTTTGCTTTTTTCTTCAATATTACTTTTCACGATTTACTTACTTTTTCTTTATTACACTAAATTCATTAAAGCACAAAAAAGTAGAAATAACAGAAAAATTAATCTTTAAAGTGTTTAGAGTCTTGTTCTTGCTGCTTTTTTGCCTGTAGCTTGCGACGCATCTCTTCTTCGGTTTCTATGCGAATAGGCTTTAAAGATTGCGTTTGGGCTTGCTTACTAATGTTTTTTGCCAACACGAATATAGCCAAGCAAACTGCTGAAAACATCATAAATTCGATCATATTGGCGTACTCCAGATTCTTAAACTTACTTTTACTATGACTGAATCATGGATGAAAAGGTTCAATAGGTAAAGTAAGAAAATTATGTTTTAAGTAATTTTTCTATGGGTTAAGTTAACTTATATAAGGCCAGTATGCGTTTATTCAAGGGTGAGTCCATTACGGGCTATTTCGATATAGCATAAAATAGCCCAGTTAAATGGCTTAATCTTTCATATTTTTAAGGCGCTTACTTAAAGCCGGTTGAGAGACTCCAAGCATCCGAGCGGCTAAGGATTGATTGCCTTGTGCACGACTCATGGCTTCTAGTACGAGTTGTTCTGCCATTTGAGTTAGCGTTGGGATAGGCATGTTTGGGTGAAAGCTGACCCCTTCACCATCATCTAGCTTGAGTTTGTCGTTATCAAATAGATGAGTAAAGCTTGAGGTATCTAATGTTTCCCCGTGGCTTCTGCTTACCGCATCATATACTAATGCTTTCAGTTCACGGGCGTTACCTGGAAAGGTATAACCGCTTAATAGTAAGGTCAGGCTTTTAGGGACTTTGAGATGCTTTTTATCTATGTCATCACAAGCGAGTTTGACAAAATGATCAATCAGTAAAGGTAAATCAGAAAGCCTTTCACGTAGGGGGGGGATTTTAACCTGATGGGTTTTAAGGCGGAAAAATAAATCTTTTCTGAATTTACCTTCATCTTGTCTTTGCGCCAAATTTTGATGTGTTGCAACTATGACTCTGGCTTGAATGCGCTTAGGTTTATCACTGCCCAGTGGGTAGTACTCGCCTTCTTGTAGTAAACGTAACAATTTAACCTGAGAAGCTAGGCTCAAGTCACCAATCTCATCTAAGAAGAGGGTGCCTCCAGCTGCTTTTTCGACTAGGCCTGGCCTTTCTTTATCGGCACCGGTAAATGCTCCACGGCTGTGACCAAACAAGGTATCTGCAAAAATATCGTCATCAAGGCCCGCGACATTTACCGTGACTAATTCGCCTTTGCGAGCACTAAGTGAATGGGCCACATTGGCAAATAGCTCTTTACCGACACCACTTTCGCCACAGATCAGAATAGGCTGATTGGTTTTTGCAATAGATTCTAGGTACTTAAACACAGACCACATCGAAGAAGAGGCCGTAATAATGGCATCAAAGAGCTCAGGTTTTTGTAGTTCAGTGGTTAAAATTTGGCGTCTTAAAACCTGATTTTCTATGCTGAGTTCCTGAGTGCGTATTGCTCGTTTTATTCCCTCGATGATCTGGCTTTGTTCTGTGGTTTTAACAAAGTAATCAAAAGCTCCTTGTTTCACACAATCAACCGCAGCTTCGACCTGATTAAGACCGCTGATGATAATAATGCAAACATCTGGGTATTCTTCTTGGAACCAAGTGAGTAGATCCCTACCAGAGAGTTCTGGCATGGTTAAGTCTAATAAAACCAAACCTGCATTTAATTTTCTCATCAGCTCTGGCACTTTTTTTGGCTCAGAACAGGTGTGAATGTTGGTGATATCATTACGCTCTAATGTAAGAGACATACTACGTAAAAAAGATGTCTCATCATCAACTAGTAAGATAGGGAATTGTGGGTATAAGCTTGATTCTGAGTCTGAAACTAACATGTCATTAATACTTCTTTTAAAGTCAAAATGGATGTAATTAATAGGTGCCAAAGAGAGTGGAACATTTAATGTGCCCATTATTCCCTAACTTGGCAGCAATCACACCCGTTTGTGTCTCTTTGTTTATTAACTTAGGTTATTTATTGTTTATGGCATATAACAAGGCAAGCTGATAGTAACAGTCGTACCTACTTGTTTAACTGAGTCAAATTTCATACTGCCTTCATGGGCTTGCACTATGCTAGCAGACACAGATAAACCTAAACCTGTACCACCTTGTTCACGTTTAGTGGTGAAGAAGGGGTCAGTTAATCTAGATAGTAAAGCGTCGTCAATACCGCTACCTTGGTCTTCAACCTTGATGATAATACGAGTCTGATCGACGCTTAGTTTGCTAGATACTCTAATTCTCTGAGTTTTGTTTTCTAAAGCATCACAGGCATTAATGATCAGGTTTATCATAACCTGCTCAATACGCTGAGCGCTGCCCATAATAAAGAGATGATTGTTTTGTAGTTTAAGATCAAACTCATCAGTGGCGCTACGTATGGATTTATCAACCAATCTCACTGCAGTCTGAATAACCTTGTTAACATCAACCTCTTGTTTAATCTCATCGGGCTCTGAGCGAGCAAAATCTTTTAAGTCATTGACTATGTTTCTGATACGTATCGTACCTTGATCCATTTCATCCAACAGATAAGGTAGCTCCTGTTTAATGCGGTTAAAGCTTAAGCCGGCAAGTTTAAATTCACCATGCTCTTCTGCATGTGCCTCTAACTTAGGAAGTGCGTCGACCCAGGCCTCTTTTAGTAGAGGTAGGTTAAGCATCAACAAGCCTGTTGGGTTGTTAATCTCATGGGCAACACCCGAGACTAAAACCCCTAAAGAAGCCATTTTATCGGCTTGAATTAATTGTTGCTGTTGTTGGTGTATCTGAGAAGAGCGCTTTTCTACTTCTTTACGTAACATTGAATTCCACACCACAATGCCGACTAAACTTAGTAGAAGAAGGCTAACTGCAATGCCCGCAATTTGAGCAATAATGTCCCAAGGTAAGCCTTTCTTTTCCAATGACCCCAGCCACTTTTCATAAATCTCCTGTTGGCGTCCTGTGTTTTTTAAGATGGCAAGACCTTCGGTAAAACGAGAAATGAGCTCTTCATTTTTAGGGAGTACACCATAGCCTAAGCGCTGGCCTTGAACAGGGCTCCCTATTGGGTAAATATTATTTAGCCCCATCTCTTTGGTGAGATATAGACTTGGTAGATTGGCAATTAATGCAAAGTCACTTTTTCCTGCTGCTAGCTGCCTAAGTGCTTCTAGATGTGTTGGTGCTGGTACTATGATGGCACCTATGTCCTCATTGACTAAGTACTCATGCATAATGCTGGCATTCTGTACTATGACTTCTTTGCCACTAAGCATGCTGATATCAGCAATCTTAGGAGAATCGTCTCGAGCAAAAATAGATTGATTAACAATGGAGTGAGGTGGCGAGAATAAAATTGTTTGGGCCCGAATCACTGAGTAGGCAATGCCTTGTAATACATCCACATCGCCTTGGTACAAGCCTTTTAATGCTGTCTTCCAATCACTCATGCGAAACTCAACTTCAAACCCCATCAAGTCAGCAATCGCAAGGGTTAGCTCGACATTATAGCCATCAGGTTCACCGTACTTATTTACAAATTCATAAGGAGGGTAACTGTGATCTGCACCAATAATAAATACAGGTTTCTTCATTTTGATCACTGTATTGGCATCTTCATTTGCCTGAAGAGGGGATGCTAAAACCGCAAAAAGCAAAACTTGGAGATAAACAATTATGCTTAATAAATTGATATTTTTTGACGGCATCATTAATGGGTAAATTCGCAGATTAGGATGTGAGTATGTTAACCAGTTGCAAATCATATGAAAAGCGAACATTTATTAAGTCTAAAAATGCTCGCTCAAAAAACTATAACAAAAGTTATAGCTATAGCTTTTATTATAAATCTCTTGTTAATCAATGATTTTAAGGCTTTAGCAGAACTTAATTTATTAACTACAGATATTAAAAAGAAAGGGGTATAACTTTTATTATAATACTATTAACTTAAAGTTACATGTTAAAATAAATAACAAATCCTTATAAAACAGTATCTTATATCTATTTTTGAAAAGTTGGCATTCTGGTTGCTATGTAAGGCCCTGTTAAACTGAATCACATAAAAATAACGAGGATACTATGACTATCAAAAAAGCAATTTTGAAAACTATGCTGGCTCCAGCTCTTGCTGGCGCGTCTGTACTAGCTATGGCTGCTGGTGATAACTTTATCTCTATCGGTACTGGTGGTGTTACAGGTGTTTACTACCCAGCTGGTGGTTCTATTTGCCGTATGTTAAACAAAGAGCGTAAAGTTCATGGCATCCGTTGTTCAGTTGAATCAACAGGTGGTTCTGCTTATAACGTAAACAGCATTCGTTCTGGTGAACTAGAATTTGGTGTTGCTCAATCTGACGTTCAAGCGGCTGCTCTAGCTGGTGTTGGTCAATTTGCTGATAACGCTTACCCAGAGCTACGTTCTGTATTCTCTATCCACCCAGAGCCTATTCACATGATGGCTCGTGCTGATTCAGGCATCACTACTTTTGAAGATCTTAAAGGTAAGCGTGTAAACATCGGTAACCCAGGTTCTGGTAACCGTGCCATGATGGAACTTCTAATGGCTGAACGTGGCTGGACTAAAGAAACTTTCCGTATTGCTGCTGAGCTTAAGTCTTCTGAGCAAGCGCAAGCGCTATGTGATGATAAGTTTGACGTAACTATCTGGTTGTCTGGTCTACCTAACGGTTCTGCTCAAGAAGCGACGACAACTTGTGACGTAAACATGGTTCCAATGAATGACCTTGTTTCTAAAGCAATCTTGAAAGAGCACGGTGAATATTCTTCTGCAATCATCCCAGGTGGTATGTATGCAGGTAACGAAGAAGATATCGAAACATTTGGTCCTAAAGCGACTTTGGTAACTTCTACTGACGTTCCTGAAGAAGTTGTTTATCAGTTGACTAAGTCTGTATTTGAAAACTTCAACTCTTTCAAACGTCTACACCCAGCATTCAAACGCCTATCTCCAGAAGAAATGGCTAACACTGCACTAGTTGCACCTCTTCACCCTGGTGCTGCTAAGTACTACCGTGAAATGGGTTACATCAAGTAACTCATATCCAAAAGGTTAATATCAGCCTGCTAAATTCGCTTTAGCAGGCTGTTTTAAGTTTTTGTAAAGTGAACGACATGTTCGCGCCCCGCGTTAAGTAAGTTTCTACCGTTTTTTAAGTTTTGGGTGGCTGGGCTAAGTCTGACCTGACATAGGTCTGGCCACTCTTTTTTATTTGCGTTTGTTAATTCTATATAGATTGCCCTTTAGGTAATCCTGCTGGAGCCTAGTATGACTAGTGATGCGAAAGTATCTCCCACTTCGGAGCATCTGGACGACCTCATCGCTGAGGCAGATACGGGAAATCGACAGCCAAAAAGTCGTTTTGCCGTTGCTTTACTGTTTTTATTACCCTTAACTTGGTCCCTTTATCAATTATGGATTGGTTCACCACTTCCTTCTCAAATAGGAATCGGTTTTTTAAACGATACTGAATCAAGAGCCCTCCATTTGGCATTTGCTGTCATGCTTGCCTTCCTTGCCTTTCCTGCTTTTAGTAAAAGCCCAAAAAACCGTATTCCCTATCTAGATTATGCTCTGGCTCTGGTTGCTGCGTTTTGTGCTAGCTATCTTTATTTATTCTACGAAGATTTATCTCTTCGTCCTGGCCTACCAACCACATTAGATTTAGTTGTTGCTGGTATTGGTATTGCCCTTACACTAGAAGCGGCACGTCGCTCTCTAGGGCCACCACTTATGGTGGTAGCACTTTTCTTCCTTGCGTATGTTTTTTTCGGTGATAGTCAATATGTACCGGATATTTTACGTTGGAAAGGGGCTTCAATTGAAAAAGCTATGACACACATGTGGCTAACCACAGAAGGTGTGTTTGGTATTGCCCTTGGTGTATCTTCTGGCTTTGTATTCTTATTTGTTCTATTTGGTGCGCTATTAAACCAAGCGGGTGCAGGTAACTACTTTATTCAAGTTGCCTTTGCCTTACTTGGCCACATGCGCGGCGGCCCTGCGAAAGCAGCGGTTTTGTCTTCTGCCATGACAGGTCTAATCTCTGGTTCTTCTATTGCAAACGTAGTGACAACAGGTACTTTCACTATTCCGCTTATGAAGAAAGTAGGCTTTAGTGCTGAGAAAGCGGGTGCTGTTGAAGTATCTTCCTCTGTTAATGGGGTAATCATGCCGCCAGTAATGGGTGCGGTTGCTTTCTTGATGGTTGAATATGTAGGTATTTCTTATATTGAAGTGGTTAAGCATGCCTTCTTACCGGCGACTATTTCTTATATTGCTTTGCTTTACATTGTTCACCTAGAAGCGATGAAGAGTAATATGCAAGGCTTGCCACGTAGTACTCCTGCTCGCCCTTGGAAGATTCAACTACTACGCTCTGGTTTAATTACCGCAAGTATGTTGATACTCGCTGGCGTGCTTTACTATTTTGTACTTGCAGTTAAGTGGGTATTTGGTGACCTTGCCAATATCGCGCTGCTAGCCTTTGTTGTATTCGGTTATTTTGGCTTGTTATACCTTTCTGCTAAAAAGCCAGATCTAGCGATGGAAGATGCGAATGCAGAAATCGTACGTCTACCTAAGTTTGCTGATATTTATCAGTCAGGTTTGTACTATCTAGTACCGCTTGTATTGTTAATCTGGTTCTTGATGGTAGAGCGTAAGTCACCAGGTTTATCTGCTTTCTGGGCATGTATGTTGATGGCATTTATTCTGTTTACACAAAAGCCTCTTAAAGCTTGGATGCGTAAGCAGGGTGAGATTAAAGATGCATGTTTTGATGGTTTAGTCGATCTTGCTGATGGCCTAAATACAGGTGCTCGTAACATGATAGGTATAGGTGTTGCGACAGCAACAGCGGGTATCATAGTAGGTACAGTTACTCTGACAGGTATTGGTCAAGTAATGGCTGAGTTTGTTGAGATAGTATCTGGTGGTGTGCTTATCATCATGCTATTGATGGTTGCGCTAATCAGTCTTGTACTGGGTATGGGCTTACCAACAACAGCTAACTATATTGTTGTTTCTTCTTTGATGGCTAGCGTTGTTGTGGAACTTGGGGCTCAAAATGGCCTAATCGTACCGCTAATCGCTATTCATATGTTCGTGTTTTACTTTGGCATAATGGCGGATGTGACCCCCCCGGTTGGTCTCGCCTCATTTGCCGCGGCGGCTGTTTCTGGTGGTGATCCCATCAAAACAGGTTTCACCGCCTTTTTCTATTCGATGAGAACGGCACTACTGCCTTTCCTATTCATCTTTAATACAGACTTGCTGTTAATTGATGTGACATTTGCACAAGGGGTAATGGTATTTATTGTTTCCCTCGCTGCTATGTTGATCTTTGCCGCAGCGACTCAAGGCTACTTCTTCAGTAAGAGCCGTTGGTATGAATCTGCATTATTGTTATTGGTTGCATTTACCTTGTTCCGTCCAGGTTTCTGGTTGGATCAAATTATCGAACCTTTTGAGGAGCGCGGTGCAACTAGCATGATGGCTTATATTGATGAATCACCAGAGTTACAGCAGCTACGTATTTCTGTTGAAGGTGAAAACATCGATGGTCGTTGGGTGAGCAAAACAGTAAACATCCCAATTGCTAAAGGAGATAATGCAGTAGATCGTTTGTATGACGGTGCTGGTATGGAAGTACGTGAAGAAAACGGTGCTATCTATATTGATAACCTAGTGTTTGGTGGTTATGCAGAAGCGCAAAAACTGGATTTTGATTGGCAAGTAACTCGCTTCCAGTTAGAAACAGAAAGGCCTGCTAAAGAGTGGTTCTTTATTCCTGCCTTCTTACTTGCCTTTGCAATCATGAAGATACAAAAAGGCCGTCGTGAAGAAGATGAAGCGAAAGGTAATGCGACAGCAAACCTAGGCTAGTTTAGCTAGAAGTTGTTATTTGCCTGCGAGTCGGAGGGCTTGCTCGCAAGCTTCCTCACGATATCCATAAAAAAACCTAGTGCTGATTTACTCGGCACTAGGTTTTTTTTGCTCACAATAAATGATGAGCGAGCTATCTAACAGATCAAAATCCCCCTTCCTAGCATAAAGCGGGAAGGAGGTTTTAATTAAGCTTTAGGTGTCAGTGAGATAGACTCAAAGTTTACGCCGTCCCAGCCATGGATCATGAACTGGCGAATGTTTTGATGATCTTCCCCTTCAGGGTTTTGCAGAACGTCTACTCGATAAAAATCACCGAATAGCTGTAATGTATCAGTTGCATCTAGGCTATGTAGCTTAGCAAAGGTGAAAATCTTGCAAGAGCCATTGTTTTGGCCTGCTTCATTTTTTTGCTCACCATTTTGAAAGCTTGCTGCCTGAAACTGGTACTCATTGTCTATGGTTGCCATAGTGTCAGTGAAGTCGATCTCTTCAGGTGTACTTTTAACTTTTTCAATTAATTCACTGCTATGTAACATGTTAAGTCCTATCTTGTGGGGATTTAAAAGAGGTCAGCAAATGTTTTGCTAACCTCTTGATATTGAAATTCTATTTGTTCGTTGCAACGCCTTGCTTACAAAATAAATGATAACAAGTAAAAGAAGCAAGGCCACAGGCGGCCATAATACCGAGCATCGGGGTGAAACTATCATTGTGTAAGAGGCTCACCAAAATACCCCCTACCGCTCCCATAGAGAAACGTGTCGTACCTGCTAAGGCCGTCACACTACCATTCAAGTTGCCAGCATGTTGCATCGCGCCTGCCATAAGGCCGCCACCTAGAATGCCAAGGCAACCGACAAAAATGATAATCGGCAGTATCAAAATAGATAAGCTAGATTTGGTGAAAAACATCAAACCAAGCATGATAAGAGAGCAAGCGAGTACCGCTTTTAATGCATACTCTGTGACTTTTTTAGCGCCAATTTTGTCGATAAGACGAGCATTGATGGTTGTTGCTAGCATCATGGCAATCATATTAAGGGCGAATAAGATGCCAAACATTTGTTCACTCACACCGTAAAACTCGATATAGACATAAGCTGAGCCTGTGATAAAAGTGATCATGCCGGTAAAGTGAAAAGCTCCTGTCAGTATATGCCCCATTACAAGCGGGTTTCTTAAAAGCTTGTAATAGTTAAGAAGGGCGCTTTTAAGAGCTAGTGGGTGGCGCTTTTCAGGGGCTAAAGTCTCAGGAATTTTAAAATAAAATAAGCTGGCGCTGATTAACGTAATCAAGGCTAGAAAGACAAAAATATAATGCCAATCTAAAACAAGTAAAATGGCACCACCTACAATAGGAGCAATCAGAGGCGCTACAGACATAACTAACATAATGTAAGACATGGCTTTGGCGAACTGATCTGGACTTAGTCCATCCTTCACTAAAGATTGGTTAGCTACAGCGACCCCAGCACCACCAAAGGCCTGTATGGCACGGCCTAACATTAGGCTATTAAAATCAGTGCTAAAAATACAAATTAAGGTGCCAATGAAAAAGACAGCCATGCCAAATAAAAGGACTTTACGACGTCCGTAAGCATCCGAAATAGGCCCGTACAAAAGTTGAGAAAAGGCATAAACACCAAGATAGATACTAATTGTTAGCTGAACCAGATTGATATCTGTATTAATGGATGCAGCAATGGCAGGAATACTAGGTAAATAAGTATCAATTGCTAACGGCGTTAACGCACTTAACAAGCCTAGAATTAAAATAGTCCCTAAATTTAGTGTCATTAGTGATTGCTAGCCTTATCGAGTAATGATAGTGAAGGGCGAGAGTATACGGGATTTTAAGAGGAAAGCGCATAGGCTAGTAGTTTTTGAATACTTGTCTTATTTTTTGCATTTTTTACCTGTGTTTCACACGAATTTTAACTTTCTGTTGTGCTAAATAAGCCTTGTCTTGTGTTAACCTAAAGTCTTTCCCTCCTTATTTTGAATACGCATTTTCAAAGGAGCGTTCTCTCTATTTTCTGTTGTCCCTCTCTGGGCAATATAAAGGATATTTATGTTAGGTTTTTTTGAAAAATGGACTCAACCTTTTCCTGATGATGAACCCTCTCAGCCACCTACTGGACTGATTGCTTTCTGTCGTCATTACACTAAAGGCTTTGGTCGGCCTTTAATCATAATGTCTTTACTGACTGCTTTACTGGCTATATTAGAAGTCATTCTTTTTGATTTTATGGGCAGGTTAGTAGATTGGCTTTCGACAAAAACACCGGAAACCTTTTTGCAAGAAGAAGGTATGAGCCTGATTTACATGTCACTCATGTTATTGGTCGCTCTTCCTATCGTGGTTTTTATCCATTCATGTGTCGTGCATCAAACCTTAATGGGGAACTTCCCCATGATGATACGTTGGATGGCTCACAGATATTTATTAAAACAAAGTGTGTCCTTTTATCAGGATGACTTTGCAGGTCGTGTTGCAACTAAGGTGCTTCAAACCTCGTTAGCTGTGCGTGAAGCTGTGATGAAATTACTGGATGTGCTGGTCTTTATTCTGGTGTATTTCATTTCCATGCTGGTGATAGTCGCACAATCGGATTGGCGTTTGATGTTACCAATGTTGGTTTGGCTAGTGTGTTATACCTGTGTGCAGGTTTACTTCGTGCCGAAATTGAAGCAGATATCTTCTTTGCAGGCTGATGCAAGGTCTACCATGACAGGTCGAATTGTAGACAGCTATACCAATATCAACACGGTTAAGCTTTTCTCTCATGATAAGCGTGAAGCTAACTATGCCCAAGAAAGCATGGATGGCTTTTTGGTGACGACATACAAACAAATGCGCCTAGTGACATTCTTAAATGTGAGTGTTCAAGGGCTTAATTATATCTTGTCATTCAGTGTGGCTTGTTTGTCGATTTGGTTATGGATGCAAAATGCGGTATCTGTTGGTGCGATTGCGATTGCGATTGCTATGGCGCTTAGATTAAACGGTATGTCCCAGTGGATTATGTGGGAAATCGGCGGCCTGTTTGAACATATTGGTACTGTGGCAGATGGCATGAAAACCTTGTCTAAAGCTCAAACCGTATTAGATAAGGAAGGGGCACCAAAGCTAAATGTTGAGAAAGGTGAAATACATTACCAGAATACGCGCTTTCAATATGGTAAAGAGGAAGGTGGCATAGACGGTCTGAATCTGAACATTAAAGCAGGAGAGAAGGTCGGGCTAGTAGGGCGTTCTGGTGCAGGTAAGTCTACTTTGGTAAATCTACTCATGCGTTTTTATGATGTGGAAGGCGGTAAGATCAAAATAGACGGCCAAGATATCAGTGACGTACAGCAAGATAGCTTACGTGCTCAGATTGGTATGGTAACTCAGGATACTTCCTTGCTGCATCGAACTGTGAGAGAGAACCTTTTGTACGGAAGACCGGATGCGACAGAAGAAGAAATGATAGCAGCAGCGAAACGAGCTGAAGCCCATGACTTTATTCTGACGCTGTCTGATCCTCATGGAAATGTTGGTTATGATGCCATGGTCGGAGAGCGCGGAGTCAAACTTTCTGGTGGGCAGCGTCAACGTATTGCCATTGCCCGTGTACTGTTAAAAGATGCGCCACTACTTGTGTTAGATGAAGCGACCTCAGCATTGGATTCAGAAGTTGAAGCTTCTATTCAAGTGAGTTTAAACCGCTTGATGAAAGGTAAAACCGTTATTGCCATTGCTCATAGACTTTCAACCATTGCAGCCATGGACAGACTCATCGTCATGGATGATGGCAAGGTAGTCGAACAAGGAACCCATGATGAACTCAGCCAATCTGGTGGTATCTACTCTCAGCTTTGGGCTCACCAAACTGGTGGCTTTCTAGCTGAAGACATAGAGCCTGAAGAAGAGCAATGCGTTTAAAGTAAAGACGCGCCTCAATAGTGAAAAACGCCCTTCTCATGAAGGGCGTTTTTTTATCTAAGGTGCTATAAAAAATGACTGAATTTCACTATAAAGTGTTTTAGGTAGAGGATAAGGTCATAAGGAGCTTTTGACGTGCTTTTTAACTCATTTGATAGTTATATAGAAAGCACACAACTTAGAAAGCAGTTTTAAAACAATGAGTTTTATGCCAATTTAAAGTTAGTAAACAATTTAGCTGTGATTTTAACTAGTTAATAAGTGTGAAGCGCTTACGTATTATTTTACGAGGAATATATGGCGATTTTTAATTCAATGAAGTCTTTGTTTGTTCTTATTGCGTTGGTCGCTTTAGGCATAACAGGTTGCTCAAGTCAAAGAATAAACACAAAAAGTAGTGTTATGGAGTATCTTTATCCGACAGCAGAAAACTATTTGGTAACGACTTCTACTCCACATTTAAAGCTACCTTTACGTGTTGGGGTCGCATTTGTACCTGAGAGTTCAGACAACAACTCCTCCAATAATATTTGGACAGGTAAATCTTATTCAGGACAAATTACCGAATTTAAAAAGAATCAAATTTTAGAGAGAGTTTCTGATAACTTCAGAGAGTTAAAGTTTGTGAGTAGTATAGAAGTGATTCCTTCAGCTTATCTTACTCCGGGAGGCAGCTTTTCTAATATTTCTCAGATTAAGACTATGTATGGCATTGATGTAATTGCTTTAGTTTCCTATGACCAAGTGCAATTTACAGATGAGGGTGCCTTGTCACTAAGTTACTGGACAATTGTAGGTGCTTACCTAGTGTCAGGTGAAAAAAATGATACAAGCACTTTAATGGATACGGTTGTGTACGATATTGAAAGTAAGTCCATGCTTTTTAGGGCACCAGGTACCAGCAGAGTGCTTGGTAAATCAACCTTGGTTAATTTAAGCGAGGAGCTGAGAGCAGATAGTATTAAGGGCTTTGAAGATGCCGCTGATGATATGGTGATTAACTTAAAAAATCAGTTATCGGTTTTCCAAGAGCGTATTAAAGAAAACCCTGAGAAAGTGAAAGTAAGCCATCGTGCTGGCGCCGGATCCTTGGGCTTTGTTCCTCTTATCATTCTGCTTCTTTTACTCGTTGCTTCTAGACTCAGAAAATATAATCACAGCCTTAAGTAGCTTCTCCTTATTAAAAGACCTTGTATGGCATCTACAGATGGCGCTCTTCAATAAGAGAAGAGCGCCTAGCGCCTTTATGAATAAATTTCTAACGAGTTTCAACTAATGATGCATGACAATGTTGGTTGAAAATTATACTTGCCACTCAAATAATTAGCTGTTAGCCTCAATGGCGATTTATTTAAGCAAATCCTCGAACTAAATTCCTCGATTTCAGTCTTATCTAAGAATGCGTAAGCAAGATTAAAAAATCCAAACGTTAAAGCTAAATTATTGAACAACGAAATACAGAAAATGTTGCGTCCTGTACTCAATTCCAATTAAGTTCACTATTTGTGATGGTGATAAAATAGAAGAACTTCAGAATTAAATCGTTATACGATAATGAGGCTTATTAGAAATGATGCGTAGTTTAGACTGCGCCTTTATAGTGAGTTTTATTATTACTATTATATTTAATGGTACACAGATCCAAGTTAAACAACCGGTTCACTCGATTTCGGTTCACAAAAATCGTGTCGTTTTCACTGATGCTCAAGGTGAAAAGAGTGCTCAGTTTTCAACGGTTAATGAACGCCGTGATTTTATTAGCAAGTTAGTGAATAGCTAGAAAACAAAGATAAACCCCAATACTTTCTATATTGGGGTCATTTCAATAAACCTTTCTTTATATACTTTCAATTTGATCTGGTTTTGTTCTCAAGCTTTTTTTAAGCAAGGTCAACAGATCCGTGGTCATCACAGTGGTCTCCATGCTGGTGGTGCAAGCGCCCATCAACAATATAATCTGTGTGATCCCCATGCTTTATCGCTTCATGGCCACAATCAGGCCCATGAGTATGGCCACCGCAAGTATTCACTGGGTTACAAGAATCAGCATTGGTACTACTCAGCTCGATAACATGACCATCACAGTGATCCCCATGAGGATGATGGAGCTCGCCATCAACTAGGTAATCAATATGGTTTCCATGTTTAATGGCTGTGTGTCCACAGTTTGGGCCATGAACATGGCCAGTGTGAGAGTGAGTGTTCGAACAAGACATTTTCTAAGCCCCCTGCAATTAATAATCTATTCCCTAAATAGATTAGTTGCTAACTTATAAAACCGCTATATCTATGTTTGATCAATCTCATCATGGAAGAGGTTCTACCTTTAAAAGATAGAATATAAAAGGTGGGCTTAAACTGAGAAATGAAAAGGCATCAATATGTATTTTGCTTTGACCATCTATCATGGCTATTTCAGATAAAAAACGCCCTTCGGTTGAAGGGCGCTCTTTTGCTCTACTACACAGGATTAGGCTTTAATTAAGCGCCAATCACACCGCCATCTTTACGTGTGATAACGATCACAGTAGAGCGGGGTTTGCTGTTACCGCCTTCAGGGAAGTGAGCATCAGGGTGTTGAATACCAACAAACATAGACTTGCTATCTGTGCTGAATTCTAGACCTGTGATTTCACAACCAACTGGGCCTGTCATGAAACGGTGAATTTCACCTGTATCAGGATCAGCGCATAACATTTGGTTGTTACCTTGCCCTAGGAAGTCACCTTTGTTTTTGTAGTTACCGTCTGTTTGAATCCATAGACGGCCACCTTGGTCAAAGCCAATACCATCTGGGCTGTTAAACATGTTGTGAGAACCAATGTTGTGGCTACCTGCATAAGCATCTTGATGCTGATTTGGGTTACCTGCCACTAGATATAGGTCCCAGTTAAACTTGTCAGCTCTGTGATCACCATTTGGTGGTGTCCAACGAACGATCTGACCATAGTGGTTTGCGGCTCTTGGGTTAGGGCCGCCTACTGGTTGACCTTCTTTACCACGGTTTTTGTTGTTAGTTAGTGTGCAATAAACTTGATGACCTTCTGGGTGTACTGCAATCCACTCAGGGCGGTCCATGGTTGTCGCACCAACATGTTTAGCTGCTTTACGTGTATAAATAAGCACTTCAGCTTGATCTGCAAAACCATTTTCTGGTGTTAGGCCATTCTTACCGAAAGTTAGCTCAACCCACTCGCCAGCACCTTTGTCCTGAGTCATTGAGAACTTAGCAACGTAAAGTGTGCCTTCTACTAATAGATTACGGTTAGCATCTGGGTTGTTGGCGTTGTACTTATGCTTAGAAACAAATTTGTAGATGTGCGCACCACGCTCATCATCACCCATGTAAGCGACAACAGTACCATCGTAGTTTACGTGGATTGCAACGTTCTCGTGTTTGAAGCGGCCCATTGCTGTACGCTTAAGCGGTGTTGATTTAGGATCTTTAGGGTCGATCTCAACAATCCAACCAAACTTATGAGGTTCATTTGGGTTTTTACCAAAGTCAAAACGCTCATCTTGTTTGTACCATTGGTAGCGTTTTTCGTTGTTTTTGATGCCGTACATTTTTTGCTCTTCTGTACGAGCCACACTTTCGTCTGCACCAAAGTAACCGTTGAAGTTCTCTTCACAAGTAAGGTAAGTCCCCCAAGGTGTAGACCCGTTTGAGCAGTTGTTCATGGTGCCGAAAACTTGTGTACCACTTGGGTCTTTTTTCGTTTTCATTAGATCATGGCCAGCCGCAGGGCCAGTCAATTTCATCTCTGTTTGAACGTGAATACGACGGTTGAAGTTAGAGTTGTCTAGTACACGCCAGTAGTTGTGTTGGTCACGTTCAACTTCCATAATAGACACACCATGAGCATGTTGAGCTTTTAGTACGTCATCTTTAGATAGACTTTCGCCACCGTTTGCGAATAGGTACTTGTAGTTAGTATATTCGTTATTGATAGCAAGAATTGCGCGGTTTTCGCTTAATGGAAATAAGCTCATGCCGTCAGTGTTGTCACCAAATTGTAGCGCTTGACTGGCTGCATTCGCGTTACCGCTAGGATCAAATTTTGGTGCGTTAGCAAATAATGGATCTCCCCAAGAAACCAAACTCTGCCACTGGTAGCCATCAGGTAAAACAACAGTATCTGCTGTCGATGTACCAATTGCGTCAAAGCCAATTAGTGGTGACTTTGCCATTGTGTGTTTGCCCATGCCAGATGCGACAGCATTACCAACACTAGAAAAAGCAAAGAAGCCACCAAGGCCCGCTGTTGCACTTGCACCAAAGAAGCGGCGACGACTGATTGCAGTATCAACTAGCTTATTGAAAGTTGGTTCTAGTGCTGTTATCTCGTTTTCTTGTATTGTTTGCTCTTGTGATTCTGACAAGGTTAACTCTTTGTTCTGTAATTCTTTGCTCATGGTATACATCAGTACTGCCCTACCTATTTTATTGCTATGAGAAGATTATTAAACGCGTGTTTAGTTTTAAGCCTGAACACAGGGTAGTGAGTCTTTGTTGCAATTAAATGGCAGTTTTAAGGCACTTTTTTGCTGTTTTTATTTCAGTTCAGTTAATCCTAAGAACTAAATATTAGATGAGGTTCAATAAGATGGTTAGAAAAAGTGGGTGACAGTTCACTCACTAATTCGTCATAACAGAAGGAGGGCGGGCTCTCACATACTTGAGTTAAGAGCCAAAGAAGAGAATTAATAAATATCAATAACAGCATTAAAGGCAATGACAATGCGATCTTTTTGTCCGAAATAAGTAAGGGCTGCATGTTTTAGGTAAGAAGGGAAAAAGATAATTTGGCCTTCTTTAGGTTCAAAATCCCACACACCTTGGCCACTTAAATAGGCAGTACCTGCATCTGAGTAGTGCTCAGCATTGACTCTAGGGTCATAAAATCGGTTTACACCATTACGTTCACCTAAGGTGCTTTCACCAGGGTCTAAATAATAAATGCCACACCATGAACAGTTAGGGTGTGAGTGAGCATCGTGGTAACCGCCGTTTTGTGTGACGTGGTACCAAGATTCAATAATATTTGCCTCGACTTCCACTTCTTCTGGCCAAGCTTCTTTATTTACTTCAAAAGCGACTTCAGCTAAAAGTTCTTCAAAAATACGTTTCAGCTCCATAACTTCAGGCGTGTCTGCTTCAAGGAAGTTTAACGGGCTTTCAAACAATTTATGTTTAGCGATGGGAGCAACAAGACTATCAATTTTCTCTTTTTGTTGATCCTTACATTGATAGATAAAGTCTACAAGCTCGTCCTTTAAAAACTCATGATCAGGTTGTTGGGCAATAAATAATGGCGTTGTCCAAGTTTTAATCGCTTCTATTGCAGCTGGCTCTGCAAGTTGAAAAGCGTCATCTAAGTCTAAGGTGTTATGGCTTGTCATAAGTTTCTCGTTCAAACGTTTAATCTGTTAATTTTAAAGCTTGTTGGAGGAGCTGAATACTAAAAATTATGAATGAGTGTTTGAAGCCTGATTTGTAGCAGATAGAGACGCTATTATTAATTTTTGAAATTAAATCTTTAGTTGTAAACCAAGAAAGCCTCCGCACTAGGGCGAAGACTTTCTCGGGGATATAACTTCAATTAAAACTAAGCAAGCTTAGTTTTTGTTACCTGTAAGCGTAACGTCTGAGAAGCTAGAGTAAGCATTGATCATAACGTATAGCTTATCACCAGAGCTTACTGACATGGTGCAAGACTCGTTATTGCCAGACTTGTATGGACGGCAATCCCAGTTGCTAGTTGTTGCTTCGCTGCCATTATTTACATAAAGGTCAGCATCACCATTAAAGTAAGAACCAGAGATAGCAATTGTTGCAGAGCTAGTATTAGCAGGTACAGTGTAAACATAGTTTAACTGGCTACCTGTGCTTGCACTTAGGCCAGAAATGGCTTTGCCATCTTCAAGAACACCTTCTTCTGGCTCAACAACGACACCACAGCTTGAATCAACACCAACTGTTGTGAAAGCGGCTTCAACATCTGTTGTATCAAAACCATAGTCATCTGCTGCTTTCATGACACCACAAGCACCTTCATCATATGTGGTGTTAACACCCCAATATAGTTGGTTAGCCAGTGCAAATGCTTGGAAAGCTGTTTTAGTGTTCCAGCCATTAGTGTTAGCTAGTAGATAGAATGCACGATTATAAACACCAGAACTATAATGTACATTTAGACCATCATAGTAATCATCGGCGTGATCAATCGATTTACCATCACGGCTTGGCGTATCCATATAGCGTAGTGCACCATTTGCTTTAAAGATGTCTGCACCTACCTGCCAATCGTTTGTGCCTTTCATGTAGTACTCAGCGGCTTCACCTGCCATATCAGAGAAAGCTTCGTTAATACCACCACTTTGGTTTGCATATTCAAGGCCTGAGTTTTGCTCTGTGAAGCCGTGTGACACTTCGTGCGCAGAGACATCAAGACTTACGAGAGGGTAGAAAGTTGAATAACCATCACCAAAGGTCATTGCCGAACCATCCCAAAATGCATTTTCATAATTATTGCCGTAATGCACTTTCATTTTTAGTTGGAATGTTAAAGGTGCTGTGCCCATGTAGTCTTGGAACATGTCATAAACAACATTACCAAAATAGTGAGCATCATTTAGTGGAGAGTAAGCGCCGTTAGCCGCTTTCTCGTTGTTATCAGGGCAAGTGAACTCATAAATGCTGCCGCCAGATGTCCTGTTGTTCAGGTCATAAGTTGCAACATTGTCTGTTTCCATACGGCAGTCAGAGTCAACTTGTAGGTGACCATAATCAGTACCATAGTAGTAAACGCCTGTTTTTTCGTTACCACCTATACCTGTCGCATTCTGGCTGGCAACGGCTTCTACTGATTGACCGATGATTTCGTTGCTTTCAGTAGATTGTCCAATGATTTTGTCATTGTGTGACGGTGCAGATTGACCGATTATGCCATGATTTAGTGCGTTCCAAGATTTGTAAACCTTACCAGAATTCGCATCGATGAAGCTAATAGGGCGAGCTGGAGTGTCGCCGCCAGTAAAGATATCTACTTTGTAAACTAGGTGAGCAGTTTGGCTTTCATCAAGCCAAATAATTAAATCAGCGCTGCTTCTTTCTGGTTTAGTTAGACCATCCTTACGTAACGCGATTGCAATGGCTTCTTTTTCACTTAAATCAGCGCTTACTGAAGTCACGTCATTGCCAATGTTAGCAATATAGTTACCTACTACTTCGCTTATTTGGCCAGATGCGTCGCGTTTAGCAGACAAGGAGTGTCCATACACCTCAATTCCGTTGAACTGTTGACGTAAACGTGCTTTTTTAACAGCCTTTACATCATGACTCTTAAAAGAGTTTTTACTATCTAAATTAAGGGCTTGCGGCAAATTAGTTAATGATTGACCAACAATGGACTGGCCAATAATTGACTGATTCTGGTCTGCTTTAAGTTGCACTATGTCAGCGGCTTGCGCAGTTGTCATATACATCAAAGCAGGTACTAAATAAGCTAACTTTTTCAATTTCATTACAATCTCCATTTGCTCTTATTATTTATGGTTTTTGCGATTGTGATTAATCGTTTTGCCATAAGTTTTTTTTGCTTTTTAAGCACTTTGTGTTGCTCATTTATGCTTCCATTCGTGCGTTTTATAGTCAATCTAATGTCAACTTTTACTAATAAGTTCACGTTTCTGACCTTAAAAGTGTCATCAGTTGGCACTAAATGTGAAATGTATGCGTGATTTGTGTATATATCTTTTTAACCGTTGACTTTTAATTTTAAAAAAAACGTTTTGAACAATAAGGTTATTAAATTGAAGTGATTTTTAACTTTGAAATCGGTGTGGATTGTCTGTCTTTTTGTGTAAATGAGCAGCGAATAAGAAAAGAGCGAGATACTTGCAGAAAACTTGATCTAGCTTTGGATATTTGAATTAGCAGAGCTATGGCTCGAATTCTATTGATCTAGGTTAAGAGAGATTTTGAAAAAGCTGATATTTTGCCTGCTCACTAGATCAACCAATCAATAAGGACAGAAATATGAAAAAGATAGTACCTCTGAGTGTCATGTTGGCGTTAGCTTCTCCAATGGTAATGGCTCATGAAGAAGGGGATTTTTTCATGAGAGGCGGATTAGCCTCAGTAATGCCAAATGAATCCAGTGATAACGTTTTAAACACTGGTGAACTAGAGCTTACAAATGATATGCAAGTGGGTTTAACTTTTACCTATATGATGACTGATAATGTGGGTATCGAGTTATTAGCGGCAACCCCTTTTACCCATGATGTTTCTACAAATGGTTTAGGTAAGATTGCAGAAGTGTCTCATTTACCACCGACTCTGATGGGTCAGTACTACTTTGGTGAAGCGGACAGCAAATACCGTCCTTACCTAGGTGCAGGTTTAAACTACACCACTTTCTTTGAAGAGAAAGGTTTCGGAGCGCTAAATAATACAGAAGTAGAACTAGATGATTCATTTGGTTTAGCTGTACAAGCTGGTATTGATGTTGAAGTAAATGAAGACTGGTTTTTTAATGCGTCACTTTGGTATATGGATATAGACACAGAAGTAAAAACAACAGTGGGTACCTTTGATGCCGAGATCGACCCTTATGTGGTTATGATAGGTATGGGTTACACCTTTTAAGTCTTAATTCTAGAAAGAATTAAGCAATTGCGATCAAGGCAAGGAAAGCCTTACTTCGCACCTCTGATAAGAGAGTAAATTAGCACTGGGCTGACTGTCTTTATTCAGCTAGCCCTTTTACTCCTAAACATCCTACTTATATATAGTCGTAACCAAAAAAGACATCAGGGTCTATGGTCGACTTTTTCACTTTCAAGCGGTTTTTTACATCCTCGCTTATTTTAGGACTATCCAGTCGATATAGCCCGCTACCTTTTAATGCTTCCCTAATGTTGATGCTTGTACCTAAAAATTCATAGGTAATATAACGACAGGCAGGGTCTCGACCGTGAGTACTAGAAACACCAGCATTAATGCCATTTAAAAATTGAAATTTGGGTTGATAGGTTGGATAAAGAATAGCCATAGATAGGTTCTTCTTTAATAGGGACTCCATTTCAATAATGTAAATGCGATCTGAAATCAGTGAAACTACGCCAAAGTATTTAAAGGTAAAGCAAGGGCCCTTTTCTTCATCTACTTTATCCATTTTCTCAATGGTCTTACAAAAAATGCGATCGTCTTTAACATAAAAGTGTGCCACAGATTTCGCTATATAGCCTGGGAATCCCATAGAGTGGCAATAAACATTATAGAAACCAAGGTAGCGGGTTAGGTCCTTGTCAGCTTTTGGGTAAGTGATCTCTAAAAGGTTTAATAGGTGTTGTGAGTCAGAGCTAATTGACTGCTTTGGGGCTTGTTTGCTCAATGCGACAAATTGTTGATGGGGTAAATTGATGACATCTGAATCACACTGAAAATAATCGCAAATCTTAATTAAATTTGAATTTGATGGGCGTGATATTCCACTTAGATATTTATTAAATTGCTGTCGGTTAATATCTAGGTCACGGCACACTTTAGAAATAGATGACTTCTGATCACATAGGTAGCGTAAATTGCTAGCTAGTTCACTTTCGACCTTTTCTGCTGTCGCTAGTTTATGCTTTTTTAAGCTATTGGCATCTAACATTGCTCTATTTTTACCTTACTCGCGAAATTGAAGCTCTCTAAATATGGAGAGTAAACTTTCCTTATAACTTAAGCACGTAGCTCCTTAGATAACAATCTGTTAAGCCGATTTAGTTATTGATATCAAAAAGAGAGTAAAGCCTGCCTTAAGACTTTTAGGACCAATTTGGTGAGATTTATATGAAGATATTGATGGCTGGATTTCAGCATGAAACCAATACGTTTTCTCCTATACCTGCGTTATATAGTGACTTTGTAAAAGCAGATCTTTGGCCGAAAATGATTTTTGCCGATGAAATGCTATCTGTATTTGATGGTATGAGCTTGCCAAGCACTGGCTTCATGAGAAGCGCAAAGCAGGCTGGTCACGAACTTTCACCTTTACTTTGGTGTTCGGCTGAGCCAAGTGGTTTGGTTGATGATCAGGCATTTGAAGATATCATGTCACAACTTTGCCAAATGATATTGACTGAATCTGACTTTGATGCCGTTTATCTTGATCTGCATGGCGCTATGGCTACGGCCAAATATGATGATGCAGAAGGTGAGTTGTTAAGACGGATAAAAACGATTGTTTCTGATGATATTCCTATTGTTGTGAGTCTTGATTTTCATGCCAATGTATCGCCTTTAATGGTAGAGCAAAGCGATCTTATTAGTATTTATCGTACTTACCCTCATATCGATATGATTGAAACAGGTGAGAGAGCCTTTGAGTACCTAATCTCTTGGTTAGAAGGTGGGCTACGTTACAAACAATTGTGTCAAATCCCTTATCTCATCCCTTTATCCGCCCAGTGCACAAATGATAAACCCAATAAACAGCTATACCAATATTTAGAGCAGTGGGATCAAGATAGTGCACAAGGATTAGAGCTGGCATTAGGTTTTCCACCTGCTGATATCTATGATGCAGGTCCTGCGATTGTGGCTTATGGCAGTGACAAAGCGATCTTAAGGCAGAGTGTTAATAAGCTATATGGCACAGTGCTTGAAGCTGAACAGATTTATCAAGATAAGTTATTAGAAGCTGATGAAGCGATTGAGCTCTCTTTAAAGCATCTTGCTAAACATTCCCAAGGCACTGTCATCCTAGCTGATGTGCAAGATAACTCTGGAGCAGGTGCCACCAGTGATACCACAGGCATTCTTGATCAAATGATAAAAGCCGGTGTTAAAGGTGGCGTGGTTGCAGCTATTTGTGATGCCAAGTTAATAGAACAAGTGCGGGTTATTGGTGAAGGCCAATATATAGATGCACAAGTGGGAAACCATTTTAGTTTCAACTCTGAACCTGTAATAGGGCGTTGGTTAGTCGAAAAAGTCACCGATGGCTGCTTTACCTGTACGGGTGATATGTATTCTGGTGCTAAAGCCAATGTGGGTGGATTAGCTTGTTTGCGCTTGCAATCTGATGAAGCTGACATTCGCGTTGTGATAAGTCGTGATCGATTTCAATGTGTTGATCGCTCTGTGTTTCATCATCTTGATATCAAGTTAGATGAATGCCGTATTTTGGTGCTTAAAAGCACAGTGCATTTTCAAGCTGACTTTGCCACTATTGCTAGCAAAATGATGCAGGTAGTCTCTCCTGGTGCTCATCCATGTCGCCTTTCTAATCTTGCTTATCAAAACCTCAGAAACAATGTTCGCCTTGGACCTTGTGGCCCTGCTTATAAGAAAAAAGTGACGCTGACTAGCGAAGGGGGAGCATAAAAAAAACTTGTATTAGCGAAATTGATATTAATTAGCAGGCTTTTATATTGAGAAGACGTTGTTAATTCACAGCTAATCAAGATTATCGCTTTCAATGAAATGTAAACAAATTAGCGATTAAACAGCGATCTAGTTCAGCTTATACAGAGGTGAGTAATGCGATTTGTAATAGCCATGATGCAACATGAAACCAATACGTTTTCGGCACAGCCGACACCTTATGAAGCGTTTGCTGGTGGTACTGGCTATGCAATGCCTCCCCAAGGTGATGTTGCAAGAGCAGCATATCAAGATTCAGGTTTTCCTATCGATGCCTTTTTAGATTTTGCTGATGGTTTAGGAGCAGAGGTGGTACTACCTATTGCCGCAAATGCTGATCCAAGTGGCGCGGTTGATAACCTTGCCTTTGAGTCAATTGCGTCACAAATTTGTGAGGCTGTATCACAAGGTTGTGATGCCGTTTTATTAGACCTTCATGGCGCAATGGTGACACATGAGTTTGAGGACGGTGAGGGAGAACTGCTTAAGCGTATTCGAGCAATTAATGCAGATTTACCAATTGCAGTTACTCTAGACATGCATACTAATCTCACACAAGACATGGTTGATAATGCCTCTATTATTACTGGCTATCGGACTAATCCTCATATTGATATGTACGAAGCAGGCATGCGCACTGCGTATACTTTACTTAAGACATTAGAGGGTAAAGTTAAGCCTAAAATGTTGTGGCAGAAGCGCCCTATGATGCCTCATTTGCTAAAGCAAGCCTCATCTGAACAGCCTATGAAAGACGTGCTTGCCATAGCGTCTAAGGTAGAAACAAATGAAGACGTGTTAAATGTGACACTATTTACTGGCTTTCCTCTAGCAGATATATCCCATGTAAGTGTGAGTTGTTTGGTTGTCTATGATGCTTTAATTCCTTCTCAAAAAGTCATGAGTAATGCTGTCATTGAAGCTGTTTTGGATGCTGCTTGGCAGCAAAGAGAAGCCTT
Organism: Marinomonas sp. S3726; assembly: GCF_000967665.1. NCBI lineage: Bacteria > Pseudomonadati > Pseudomonadota > Gammaproteobacteria > Oceanospirillales > Oceanospirillaceae > Marinomonas > Marinomonas sp. S3726. Next base: position 208,356 of record NZ_JXYC01000011.1, read on the forward strand.
TGTTTATCAGCAAGACCCAATTTACGACACGATTTCTTTCGCTAAAAGCTTAAATCAGTTTCCGGTTGTTCTGGCTGATCATGGTGATAACTGTGGTGCTGGAGGCAATGCTGACAGTATGGCTGTGATTAAAGAGGTCATCTCACAAGGTTTAGAGCAGGTAGTTGCTGGACCAATTTGGGATGCAACGGCAGTGGCTAAAATGGCAAAAGCAGGAGTCGGTGCTGACGTTGATCTGAGTATAGGTGGTAAAAGTGATGTGCCAAGTTTACAGCTTAAAGGTCAGCCATTAACACTTAAGGGCCGAGTAAAGTCGATTCATGATGGCCGCTTTAAATTGAAAGGGCCAATGATGCCTGGTTTCCAGGCTGATATAGGCATGAGCGCGGTATTGGATACTGGCTCGCTAGAATTAATTGTTAGCAGTAAGCGTTGTGAACCTTACGACCAAGCTTACCTGTCTCATACCGGCATCGATCTTAGTCAAAAAAAATACATTCTTATTCATTCTCGGCTGCACTTTCGAGCCGCCTTTGAACCTATTTCAAAACATATTATCAGTGTCGCAGGTCCCGGTGTTTGCCAATCTGATTACAGCTTATTCCCATTCAAAAACTTGAGGAGACCCATTTTCCCTTTGGATAAATTTTGATAGATAGCGAAATTTTGAACTCACTTAGTTTTTAAATACGAATGCTTTAAAGACAAGCGATTTTAAATTCAAACTAGAATAAAAATAAGAGGTAAACCAATGTTCAACCTATCATTTCTAAAAAAGACCTTTAGTGCAGGTCGCAGAAAGCTTGTGATGAGCTCGGCATTACTCGGTGTTATGAGTGTGGTTAGCTTACCTATTGTTGAGGCCGCGGATAGTGACCTGAAAATACTTCATTCACGTAGCTTTACCGATATTCAATCCCTTGATCCCGCTTTTTATACCGCAGCAACAGATGAAGACGTTATGGGAGCGATTTATAACAAACTTATCTATTACAAAGCCGGTAAAGATTGGGAATGGGAGCTACAAGCAGCGAAGAGTATAGAGCAAATTGATGATACTCACATCGCGTTTGAGTTAAAGCCTGGCATCATGTTCTCCAATGGCTTTGGAGAAATGACAGCTGAAGATGTGAAATTTTCTTATGAACGAATTATTGATCCAGAACTTGCCTCTCCCGTAGCCTCAGATTGGGGAACCTTAGACCATGTTGAGGTAACCGGAAAATACACAGGGGTTATCGTATTAAAAGAGGCTTTCCAACCACTTTGGAATATTACGCTGCCTTATGCGGCTGGTAATATTTTATCAAAGAAAGCGGTTGAATCTGTTGGTGGTAAGTTTGGTAGTAAGCCGCCTGCTATTTCTGGCCCATTTCAAATTAAAGAGTGGAAGCCTAAACAAGTTGTTATTCTAGAACGAAATCCATTATGGACAGGCAAGATGCCAGTTTATGATGAAATTCATATTCACCAGATAGATGATGAAAAAACGGCTGAAATTGCTTTTGAAGCAGGTGATATAGACTTTACTCGTATCAGCTTGAGCTCATTGCAAAACTACCGTGATACACCGCCTAAGGACTCGCTATTAAGTGAAAATCCTTCTCTATTTTATGTTTGGGTGGGAATCAATCAGGAAAACAGCAAACTGTTAGACCCTAAAGTTCGTCAAGCGATCCAGCTTTCAATTGATGTACCTTCTATTCTCGCTGCTGCCTATTTTGATGCTGCTGATGCTGCCACAGGGATTATCGCCCCTGGACTAACTGGCCATAGAGAGAAAAGCATACTGGCACCTGCTGCAGATTATGCAAAAGCTAAGCAACTTCTAAATGAAGCTGGCTACGGGTCTGGGCTGGACTTATCTATTGATATTTTGAACAAGAGTACCTTTGTGACAGCTGCACAAATTATGCAGGCGACAATGGCAACTGTGGGTATTCGTTTAACGGTTAACCTACATGAATCAGGCTCTTTCTGGGCATTAGGTTCTGAAAGTTCTGGTGATCGTTGGAAAAATATTGAGCTGGTGATGAACCGATTCTCTATGACGCCAGATCCTTATTATGCAAGCCAGTGGTTTGTCGAAAAGCAAGTGGGTGTTTGGAACTGGGAGCGCTTTCGTAATCAAGAGTTTGATGAACTTCATGAAAAGGCGCTGAGTGAATCATCTGAACCAAAACGTTCGATCATGTATCAAAAGATGCAAGATATTATGGAAGAATCTGGTTCATATCGATTCATCACACATGAATCAACTCCTATTATTTATCGCAACGCTATTGTTCCTGCATTACGCCCTGACGGCACACCTTTGTACAGAAGCTTTCAGTAATAGTTGAGTTGAGAGGCTTAACCTATTAAGCCTCTTTTATCTGTTATTGCCTTTATTCAAGTGTTAAGCCAGACCTAAATTGGCCCGGTTTAAGTGCTCACCCGTTATTAAGTGAGATGATTATGTGGTTCTTTCTAGTTAAACGCTGTGGCTTAGGTGTACTCATTGTATGTTTAGCCGTAACGGCTTTATATCTAATGATTCATTCTATTCCAGGAGACCCGGCCAGTATTATTTTAGGGCCAAGGGCAACGGAAGAAATGAAAGCAGCGTTAGCTGTTAAAATGGGGCTAGATCAACCCATTTTGATCCAACTATTTAACTTCTTTAAGGATGTCTTTCAAGGGGATTTGGGCTTTGATGTTTTTAGTCAAAGGCCTGTGATTGATATCATAATGGAGCAATTGCCACATACCCTGATTTTGATTCTTGTCAGTATCATGTGGGCAGCAGCGATTGGTATTCCACTTGGTTGTTATTCTGCTATTTATCAGAACTCTTTGTTCGACAAAATCAGCGCTATTCTATCGGTTGGTACAATAGCAATTCCTTCCTTTGTTGTGGCTATTTATGGCTTGCTCATTTTCTCAGTTACCTTGCGTTGGTTACCAGCTATAGGGGCAGGTGATTCAGGTGATATCGCAGATCAACTTACTCATCTTATCTTGCCATCATTAGCGGTAGGGTTAGGTTGGGTTGGCTATATTTCAAGGCTTGTCCGTTCGTCCATGCTGGAAACTTTAGGTGCCAACCATATCCGTACGGCAAGAGCCTTTGGGTTACCTGAAAGAGTAATCATTTATCGTTATAGCTTGCGTATTGCCATACTACCTACCATCACATTATTAGGTGTTGGAGTGGGTTATCTCCTTTCGGGGGCATTGTTTGCAGAAATCGTATTTGCAAGGCCAGGTATCGGTAAGCTGATTTTTGATGCTGTATCTACCAGAAACTACCCAATCGTTATGGGATCAGTCCTGATTACCACCATTTTGTTTGTCATAGTGACCACCTTAGCAGACTTTGTTAATGCCCTTTTAGACCCACGTATTAGAGCCCATGCTTAGGAGTATGTATGACTGTTTCAAGCCTCAAGCAGATGTTAGTTATGCCTAGTTTTGAATTTTTAACAGGTTTTAAATTAGCGATTAAGCGCCTTTGTAAAGAGCCTTTGGGTTTACTGGGTCTAATTCTTGTTACCTTAATTGTAGGGAGTGCAATCTTAGCGCCTTGGATAGTGCCTCACGATCCGATTGCTATTGATGTTTTGAATCGCTTAAAAGGGCCGTCGGCTGAGCATTGGTTTGGCACAGACCAACTCGGTAGGGATATTTTTTCCAGAGTATTAATGGGGAGTCAGGTGGCATTAAAAGTGGCTTTTTCAGCCATCTCATTAGCACTTGGTTTCGGTTTGTTGTTAGGGCTGATTGCGGGCTTTGGTCCAGCTTGGTTGGATCATATTATCGTGACCTTATTTGATACGGTTCGATCATTCCCAACGATCATCTTTGCTCTAGCAGTGGTGACATTAACAGGACCTAGCTTAACCACCATTATTCTAGTGATAGTGGTTACCTCAATACCCATTTATGGTCGTGTTGTTAGAACGCAAACTCAAGCACTTAGTGCGCAAGAGTTTATTCTGGCTGAGCGAGCTTTGGGTGCCAGCATGCCAAGAATATTAGGTGTGCATATGCTTCCTAATGTTATTGGTCAACTTTTAATTCTTGCCAGTATGGATGTGCCTATTGTGATCACCATTGAAGCTGGCTTGAGCTTTTTAGGTTTAGGTATTCAGCCTCCAACGCCAAGTTGGGGCACTATCTTAAACGACGGTTACTTATTTATTCGCAATACTCCTTGGATGATTATAGCGGGCGGGATTCCTCTTATTTTATGTACCTTAGGTTTCACCTTTTTAGGCGAATCATTGAGGGATATTTTTGACCCTAAATTGCGTAAGGATATCTAATACCATGACTGAATTAATTTTAGATGTGCATGACTTATCGATTGATTACCGTACCCCAAGAGGTAAATTGAAAGCTTTACGCAATATTAATATGCAAATCCCGAAAGGAAAAATTGTAGGCATAGTTGGTGAGAGTGGATGCGGTAAATCTACCTTGATTGGTGCCATTATTAACTTACTCGCTTCCAATGCAGAAGTGACTAAAGGCGGTATAAAACTTGCTGAAGATGAGCTGTTTAACTTGTCAAAAAAACAGATGCAAGCATTAAGAGGAGATCGCTTCTCTATGGTGTTTCAGGATCCAATGACGAGCTTAAATCCCGTTGTCTCGATTGGTAACCAAATGATAGATATTCAATACCGAGACAAAATAAGCAAAAAAGAGAAAGCGGCTAAGGCCGCTGCTATGTTAGATAAGGTTGGTATTCCTGATCCAGAAAGCCGCTTATCTCAATACCCACATGAATTCTCCGGCGGCATGTTACAACGAATTGCCATTGCTATGGCTTTATTGGTCGAGCCAGAACTATTGATTGCTGATGAGCCAACGACTGCACTCGATGCAACCCTAGAAGTGCAAATTATCTATCGTTTGAAAGAGTTACAAGCAAGCCAAGGGTGCTCTATTTTATTTATTTCACACCATCTTGGTGTCATTGCTGAGCTGTGTGATGAAGTCGTGGTTATGTATTCGGGTGAAGTGGTAGAAAAAGGCAGTGTTAGGGATATCTTCCATAACCCTAGCCACCCTTATACTCAAAAACTTCTGCAATGTGATCCTGCTGCCATTAAACATAAAACCAGAGACTTGCCGACCATTCTAGGTAGTTTACCCGATCTTATCGAAGTGCCTAAAGGGTGTATTTTTGCCGAACGTTGTGATTTTGCAAGTGCAAATTGCCATGAGAATAAGCCTAAAGTCAGTCAGTTAAATGATAATCATATGGCTAGTTGCCACTTATTGAATGAAGCAGGAGCTCTTTATGCTTAATTTATTAGAAGCTCGTGATGTGAAGGTACGTTTTCGTAGCAAATCCATTATCAAGTCTTTAATTGAGCGTGATGATGACCCTTTTTTAGATGCCGTTTGTGGTGTCTCTTTAAATGTTAAACCCGGTGAGACCTTTGCAATAGTGGGAGAGAGTGGTTCGGGGAAAACCACATTAGCACGAGCTATCACAGGGTTAGTTAAAGCCCAGGAAGGCAGTATCAGATACCTAGATAAAGAGTTAATAGGTTTGAGTAGTTCACAATTCAGACCTTTGCGTCGAGATATTGCCATGATGTTTCAAGATCCAATAGGGTCACTGAGCCCGCGCTTAACAGTCGAATCACTTATTACCGAGCCATTTAAAATACACGGAGTCAAAGTTGATGATTATGCAGAAGAAGCGAGGCGGCTCTTATCTATGGTTGGATTACCTGCTCATTTTGCCAGTCGTTATCCTTTTCAGTTAAGTGGAGGTCAAGCGAGGCGAGTTGGGGTAGCAAGAGCATTGGCCCTTTCACCTAAACTCATTGTGGCTGATGAGCCAACCGCCGGGCTGGATGTATCTGTTCAAGGGGAAATACTTAATCTGCTAGCAAAACTACAGAGTGAGTTAGGTCTAAGTCTGCTGATTATTACGCACAACTTAAGTGTTGTACGCCATATTAGTGATCGTATGGGGATAATGTACTTAGGCCGATTTATTGAGCAAGGCAATACAGATGATATTTTTGAACAGGCTAAGCATCCTTATACTCAAGCTCTTTTGTCTGCTAATCATGATCCAGACCCAGACGCTCATTCAGAGCGGATTGAATTACAAGGAGAGGTTCCGAGCCTTTTACAGAGACCTATGGGTTGTGAGTTTCATACTCGATGTCCACATGCCAAAGATATTTGTCGTACTCAAGTGCCTGAAATGAGGTATTCAACCAGTGGGCATCAAGCCCAATGCCATCTTATTGACGCTATTTAATCTGTTGAGTGACTTGTTTATCGACTTGATAAATCAGTGTGCTTAAAACAGACACATGAATTGGATATATAGACTCACCAGTCTCCTGAAATGTATATCCACTTTTGGGCTGCTTTTATAGCAGCTCTTTTTTTTGCTTTTAAATTTTTAGAGAAAGCGCTTTAAAATAAAAAGGTCGAGGTCATGTTAGACGTAACACATATTTTATTATTGGTTTTTTTGATCTTAGCTAGCTATATACAAGCCAGTACGGGCTTTGCGTTTGCTCTCGTTGTCATGAGTGGTGTAACGGCTTTTGATTTAGCGCCTATTGAAGTAACCGCCTTTGTTGTCAGCTTCTTAAGCTTGGTAAACTCTTCTATTGGTTTACAAGGTCGCTTATGGCGTAAAGTTGATAAATTAGCGCTAGGGTATCTTTTAATTCCGTGTGTGCCGGCGACTTTTTTAGGCGTTTACTTATTAGCTTATTTTGGTGAGAGTCAGCTTGCTTTGCTCAAGCTCATTCTTGGCTGTTGTATTCTTATTAGTAGTTTAGCCATGCTAATTAAGGTGAGTGAAAAAACATCCAAAACGAGTAAATTTGGCTATCTCCTAAGTGGCCTTATTTCTGGTGTCATGGGGGGAATGTTTGCGGCTTTCGGCCCGCCTATGACTTATATTATGTATCGTCAAAACATTAGTTTAGAAACGATAAGAGCGACGCTTTTAATGGCGTTTACTTTTACTTCGGTGATTCGTTTAGCATTCGTTATAAGCAGCCAAGAGGTGAGTGAACAAGCTTACTTATTAAGTGCAGTAGGTGTTCCTGTGGTTATTTTAGCGACCCTTGCAGTAGGTTATTTTCCGTTACCTTTTTCCTCAAAACGAATGAAGCAGTTTGTTTACTTTATTTTATTTGCATCAGGATTCAGTTTAATTATACAAGCACTTTAATTGAGTCAAGACTAGTTAAGTGATTGTCTATAAATACTAATTTAGAAAATATTAAGTTGTTTTGGATTTATTGTTCTGATTAAGAAACAGATATTTCATAATGCGATGTTGACACAAATCACATACCTGACGTAAGGTAGGTGAATGAGTATTAATAAAGACACACGTACCGCTATCCTAGATGCAGCGCAAGACTTGGTTCAACGCCAGTCAATCAGCGGAGTTAGTTTTCAAGAGCTAGCTAAACGCACGGGCATCAAAAAAGGGAGCATGTATTATCATTTTGAATCTAAAGATGATTTGACCTTGGCTTTATTAGAAAGGGCAAACATAGATTTACGTGAAAGTTTTGAGCGAGGTATAGGTAAAACACCAAAACAACGACTTGATTATTACTTTAATATCTATCGTTTATACGTGATTCCAAGCGAAAAACTTTGTCCAGCTGGCGCTTTTGCTGGTGAGTGGGATAAGTTATCGCCACCTGTTCAAGAAACGGTTAAAAAACTACTAATTACTCAGTCTAAAGGGCTCAAGAGTGTATTAACCGCTGGTATAGAAAACGGTGACTTTAAAGATCAAGGGCAAAGTATTGATGAACTTACCCAGTGGATAGTGTCATGTATACAAGGTTGTCTATTAGTGTGTCGCATCTATGACTCTAAACAAGCCTTTGAAAGTGCTGTGAAAGTCATCAACTGCTATCTAATGCCTGATCAAAGAACAGATTAAAAAAATTTGCTTTAAAAACCTACCTTACGTCAGGTTTAGGCTTTATTGCAAACACCTTATTAAAAGATGAATAGCCGAGGCTAAATGATGAATATCGCATTTACACTTTTCCGTTTAAAGAACCAGCTTACCAGCTTGTTTGCTTCGGCGAATACTGCTCATAAATTTGCTGAAGTTTTCTTAAAACCTAAGCGTTCTGAAGTGAAAGATTGGGAGCTAAGAGCTGAATTAAAAGGTGAACGAATCAATTTAGGTGATGAAGTAAGCGCAATTAAATGGTGTGCTGAGGCAGCTAAATCAAATAATAAACAGATCTTGTTAGTACATGGTTGGGAAAGCCGAGCGACTCATATGTATGGTTTAGTTGATGGTTTGCTTGAGCAAGGCTATAACGTGGTGGGTTTAGATATGCCAGGTCATGGCCAATCTCCGGGTAACTCTTCTAACGCTAATCTTTTTGCTCAAACAATATTATTAGCAGAGCAAACACTGGGTGAGTTTAGTGTCATTATCGGCCATTCTATGGGAGCCTCTGCGACGTCTATTGCCGTGGGGAAAGGAGTATCACCAGAGAAAATGGTTTTAATATCTGGCCCTTCATCAATCGAAAACTCCATTAGACATTTTGTTAGTTTAATTGGCTTTAATAAGCGTACTTCTGATCATTTCATCGCTCGTATCGCTCAATATGTGGGTGTCCCTTTTCATCAGCTTGATGCCACTAATCTATTACAAGAGTGTCAGATACCCACTTTATTGATTCATGATGAAAGTGATAAAGAGGTATTGCACAGTGAATCAAAGCGTTTGGAAAGTGTGCTACAAAATGCGCACTTGATGACAACTCAAGGATTTGGTCATAGAAAAATTCTTAAGGCTCAGCCGGTTCTTGAAGCAATTTCAGATTTTGTTGCCAGTGATACACATTTTTTTAACCTAGTTAAAGGTAAGTAAATTAAGTAGTTAACTTCTTCGTATATATCAGTTAAGTCTGTCAGCTTAATTGGTATTTTTAGCCAACTAGTTAGTCGTAGCTAGTTGGTTTTTTTTTGCTTGCGATTAAACCTTGTTCTGAGGTTCGTTTTCTCTTCACAAAACGTTGATTTTTATGAGTCTTGTTCATAAAAGTTTATAAAATTAAACGTAGAAATTCCTGTGCATATATTAATTTAACCTATAATTCTTTACAGATAACAATAGGATATAAAGGTTAAACAGGGAGATTTTATGAACATCAAAAAGACCAAGATTATGTTCTTTTCGTTCTTAACCACATTTTTACTTGTCGACGTAATTAGTGCTTTTTTTCAAGATCATATAGAGCCAATGTTGAGTATTATGTTCGCTCTAACATCCTTCCTATTGTTTGTTTTAGGTTTTTATATATTTAATATTATTGAGAAAATTATCTTTTTTAAAGATAAAGAGATTGATGACCTTTCTCATAAATTAGAATTGAAAAATGATGAGGATCATTCTGTATTTGAAAATATATTGAATGAAAATATATTTTTAAAAGAACGTGTTTTTATTCAATCTAAGGCAATTGAAATTGCAAATGTTGGCATAACAGAGTTTTATAATAACGACTCTAGTTGTACTGTTTGTTATGTAAATGATGAATATTTAAATATTACAGGCAAGAGTAAAGAAGGTGTATTAGGTGAAGCCTCTTTATTTATTAGTAAAATAAAAAAAGATGCCACTGAGTATGAGAAGTTTACTCAATCACTTGCCTGTTATGATGACTATGAAACGACAATTCAAGACGTTAAAAGTAACGGCGCTAGCTATTGGAATAACGTACATGTCCTTCCCATCTTTAATAAAGAAAACTGTGTCGATAGGTTTCTTGCAGTGCATTTAGATATTACTGAAATTTGTAATGCTGAAAACTTTTCTGAATCCGCTAATCTAGCTTTAGAAGAAATATTACATACTACAAACAATAAATTAGAAAGCTCCCAAAATAGAATGAAAGCCGTGTTTAAATCTGCTATTGATGGCATGTTTATCGCTAATGATAATGAAGAATTATTGGATATTAATGAATCTGCTTTAAAAATGTTTGGCTATGAAAAAGATGATATTTTAGGTAAGCGTTTCAGTAAGTTATTAGAGTTTTCTGACGATTCTGATATGAACCTTGTGAGTATTAACTATATTACTCAAACCCAGTTATCAGGCGAGACTATAGAAACAACGGGTAAGTCTTGTGATAACGAAATATTTCCTCTTTCCATTCATGCAAATAGTTTCGTTTTTAATAATGAGAGATTTTACTTTGGTACTTTAAGGGATATCAGTGTCGCGAAAATTACAGAATACGAATTAAACCTAAGTAAGAAACATCTACAAAAAATTCTTCATAGATTAAACCTGGCCACAGAAGCTGGTGGCATAGGGATTTGGAACTGGAACTTCATTACAAATCAATTGGAGTGGGACGATAGAATGTACACCCTCTATGACGTTGATAAGGAAGATTCTCTTAATAACTATGAAATGTGGCGCGGACGTGTTTTACCTGAAGATGTTGAGGCCGCTGAAGCAGAATTAGCCTTGGCTAGAGAAACGCTCTCTCAGTTTAATAGTGAGTTCAGAATTAGACTGAAATCTGGCGAAGTACATTGGATTAAGGCCGCTGCCGATGTCATATTCGACGAAGTGACAGGTGAAGCGATTGGTATGGGTGGTGTGAATATAGACATCACCAAGGAAAAAAATGCCCAAGACTTTTTAAGGCAAGAAAGCGAAATTGCTCAAGCTGCCAATGAAGCTAAATCTATGTTTCTTGCAAACATGAGCCATGAAATACGCACGCCAATGAATGGTGTAGTGGGTATGGTGAGTTTGTTACATGAAACCGATATGAGTCAAGATCAGCAAATTATGGTCTCAACCATACGGGACTCAGCCTTAACATTGCTCAATATTATTAATGATATTTTGGACTTCTCAAAAATTGAAGCAGGGCAAATGTCATTAGAAATTATCCCAGTAGATTTTCAGCTAGTGGTAGAGAGGACTGCCGATGTACTTTGGCTGCAAGCGAATAATAAGAACATTTCGATTTACATTACCCATGATCCAAAAATACCACAAACCATCATGAGTGATGGGGTAAGGTTGAGCCAGATACTGATTAATGTATTAGGCAATGCGGTTAAGTTTTGTGGCGGTGATGAACATTCATTCGGTGAAATTTGGTTAAAAACACATTTCATTAATCGCGGTGGTAAAGAGTCTGTCGACATTATTATTTCGGATAATGGAATTGGCATGACGAAAAAACAATTATCTAAGCTATTCACTGCTTTCACACAAGCTGACACCTCAACAACACGCATGTACGGCGGCACAGGTTTGGGGCTTTCCATCACTAAAACCTTATTAGAAATGATGGGAGGAACTATCAGTGTTGAAAGTGAAATCGGTATGGGAAGCACATTCAAAATTAATGTACCGATAGATACCTCTGCTTTAAATAATGATGAGGTAACCCCAATTGATTTAGTTTCTAAAAAGATTCTATGTATCTATAGTGATTTGAATCTGAAAAACGCGATTCAAGATAACTTGTCCTACTATGATTGCGATTTGAGCTTTGTGACTACGATAGATAAAGCTGAAGTTGTGTTATGCCATGCTAAAAACGAAGACGAAGCTTTTGATATGTTGGTCCTCTGTCCTGAGTACAGCCTAGATGACATCAAGGAACGTAGAGAAAGTCATGTTGGCTATGACGGATATGACGATCTGAAAATTGTATCAATGACAGATAATCCTTCTAAGAGCAAAGGCATAGTTAAGCCAAATGCTTATATTTTGGCTGCTCATCCTCTAAAGCCCAGCAACTTTATTAATGCTATAGCCTCTTTGTTTGGCATTTGTAGCCCAAATATTCAGAGCGACAGCACGTTAAAAGAGACGCTATCAGATAGCTCTGATGAGAGTTCTGCAGTCTCTGATGCCTTTATTCTTGTGGCAGAAGATCAGCCAACTAATAGGGATGTTTTGCAGCGACAATTAACACGGCTTGGTTATCGTTGTGAAATGGCGAATGACGGTAAAGCAGCACTCAATAAATGGAAAAAGGGTGGGTACGATTTAATTTTAACAGACTGCCATATGCCGGTTATGGATGGTTTTGAACTAACCAAGGAAGTGAGGTTAGTGGAAAGCCAAGATAAAAGTTTAGGGCACACGCCTGTTATTGCTATCACGGCCAATGCATTAGTGGGTTCAGCTGAGCAATGTATCGCCTCAGGCATGGACGATTATTTATCAAAACCGGTAGAGCTTTCAGAACTCGGTAAAGCTCTGCAAAAATGGATTCGACAAGCGTCTTTAACTAGGGTTATTGAAGGGAAAGAAGAAGCTAGGGCCAAGCATGAGTCTATCGATATTGTGGATGTCTTAGATAACAGCCCGATTAATCTTTCCAAGCTTAATGATATTTTAGGCACCTTAGATGATGACGTGATAATCCCTCTTTTAGAAGGATATTGGGAATCTGTGTGTGATGATTTTGATAAGTTAAAGCAAGCACTGGATTTACATAATAGCCAAGAGCTGCAAGAACTAGCGCATGCCGCTAAAGGGGCTGCGAATTCAGCAGGTGCCGATGCCTTAGCAGAGCAGTTACTAAAAATTCAGAATACAGCAACGCAACAAGAGTGGGATGAGCTAAGTGAGCTCTATGCTAAAAGTGTGTCTGAGCTTGAGAAAATTAAGCAGTATCTACAGCAGGAAAGCATTATTTAACACAAGGCGGTATTAATTATGAAAACTTCTTCAATGACCATTCTTGTGGTGGAAGACCATGATTTTTCTAGGAAGCAGACCCTAGCTATGTTGCTGCGAATCGGTTTTGAAAATGTCTTATCTGCTAAAAATGGCGAGCTCGCCATTGAACGGCTTAATCAGCATAAAATTGATTTAGTCATTACTGATATCAATATGCCCAGTATGAATGGTATGACCTTGATAAAACAAGTCAGGCTGGGTAAAACGAAAAATAAAAAGGATTTGAAAATTATTGCCGTCACTTCTTATTCCAATATCAAGGTGATCACGACTTGTATGGAGTTAGATATAGATGGCTTCTTAGTTAAGCCTCTTGCCGTTAAGCCCTTAACTGAAAAAATAAATAGTGCAGTTCTAGAGTCATCTAGCTTGTATCATGAAGCTAGGTATCAAGATGTTGAAACCATTTTTGATAGTTTAAGTGACGATACTTTAAGTCTGGCTGAGGTTGATGACTTTTGTGAGAATGTCTCATTACCTAGTCTAGAAGGTATTCAAAGCATTCCGAATATCAAGCAACTCAAAGAAGGTATGGTATTGGTGGAGGGCATCTTTACCAAAAATGGATCCTGTTTGATATGCGCTGGTATCGAGCTAAATGAAAAGCATCTAAACCGGTTAATTGAATTAGAAAGCATAGTCTTAACAAGAGAAATTAAAGTGACACTATCTGCAAATACGGAAGTGACTTGATCCATTCAAAGCTAAAATCCTATAGCATTAAGGGGGCGAAATGCCCCCAAACTTTTACTAAGGGTTTTTAACTTTAAATACTTGAACACACTCTTCTAAATGATCTGACCCTAACTGCATTTGGGTTGAGGTTTCAGCTACATGTTCTATTTTTTCTTTTACTGAAAGAGTCCCTTGTTTTATCGTGCCAAGCCTTTCACTTATATCGTCTGTTACTTGCGCCTGTTGCTCTGAAGCTGCTGCAATTGAGGTTGTCATGTCGAATAGATTACCAACATAATTTTCAATTGAAGTTAATGATGTATTTGCTTGTTGGCTGTAGTCGACGGCTAATTTTATCTCTTGATCACAACCGCTGACTTTACTCACAACATCCTTACAGACACTTTCAAGAATGTTAATTTTATCGGTAATTTCACTGGTTGAGGCCTGGGTTCTCTGGGCCAGGCTTCGTACCTCATCAGCAACCACGGCAAATCCACGGCCCATTTCACCTGCTCTTGCAGCTTCTATCGCTGCATTTAATGCTAATAAATTAGTTTGTTCTGCAATGCTATTGATAACTTCAACAATATTGGTGACATCTGAGACAGAGTTAACTAACTGGTCTGATTTCTCCATTGAAACGCTGAGCTCTTTGGACAGTCTATCGACGGCGTTTAGACAAGATTCGACGACCTGTTTACCGTCTTTAGTTTGAGTATCAATTTGGCTTACGGCTGCAACTGCATTGGTACAAGTTGAAGCTATCTCTTTTGTTGCCGTTGAGTTTTCGCTGACTGAGTGTGAAATAACTTCGACTGCGTCAGATTGCTCTGAACTAAATTGTGATGTGCTCTCTGTAATCTCATTAAGAGAGATAGAGTAAGCACTGGTATTTTTTGATTGATTTTTAATGTCGACCAATAAGGATGACAAACGCTCAATCATGTCGTTAAACGCCATGGCTAAATCAGATAGCTCATCTTTCCCTTCAACTAAGATGTTTCTAGTGAGATCTCCTTTAGCCACTTCTTTTGCTTCATGGGCAAGCTTGAGGGTAGGTTTGATAATGCGTTTGTTAATAGTGAAATAAGCAAACATCAAAATACATAAAATGATGCAGGTTAGTATTAAAGTGGCTATGCCCAAATCATAGCTAGAAGACTTGAGTTGGTTAAGTTCGGTTTGTGTTCGGGTATCAAGTAACACAAAAAACTCATCTACTGGTTGTTTAATTTGTGTCACGCTGTTTTCATAATCTTTTGAATAAAGCAGGGAGACAGCCTCTAGCCAGTCACTTCTTTGTGAGTCTGAAAGAGCTGAGTTACTGAGTTTTAGTAATGGCTCGATTAGCGCGAAAGCTTTTTCTTCAAGTTCGATTAATTTGAGCGATAGGGTATTAGATAAATCTAGCTTGGCAAGCTCATCCTCAGCAAACCCTGTTTCATTTAATTTATCAGCATAGCTCTTAGTTATGCCATCAGGCCAAGGTGCTTTACCTTCTAGCATGTCGACAACTTCTAAATAGTCATCAAAATATTTTGTATCTCTTGTTATGACGTATTGCCTTGCTAACTTAGTTAATAAATCTGAGTTTAATTTAGAGCTTAAACCCAGATTGTATGAGTTGTATCTATAGTCTGCTGCAGCATCAACTTTTGCATGATTATTAATTAACAGAGTGACTATGATAGCAAGCAAAAAAGTGAAAAAGACAAGCAGACTGAATATTGTTCTAAAACGATTTTTTAATGTCATAACAGGGCCCTCTAATATACTTTTAAAAGTTTAGAAGAGTTTTTTGTTATAACAATCAAGATAATGTAAATCTAATATATCACCTGATAAACGCACTTTTTTGAAATATATCTTGTGTCTGTTTTAAATCTAAAAATAACATAGGTGCGACAATTAAGAAGAGCACAATGTTGGATACAGGCATGGCCAACCAAACTCCATCTAGTCCAAAAAATTTGGGTAAAAGGTATAAGAAAGGTAGCTGAATAAACATATTTCCTAATGCAATACTTAGCGCCTTTCCAGGTTGATTAACACTGGTAAAATAAATGGATGCCAGCATGATAAAACCATCAAGCGCCAGTGCAAATAGGTGTAATTGAATACCGTGAATCGTTGCTTGCGCTAAGGCCTCGTCCTCATGATTAAAGAGTTGAATTAATTCATTAGGGAAGAAGTTTAATAATAGCGTCCATCCAAGGCCTGCTAATAAAGTGACCTTCATTGATAGCACGACTAAGGCTTGAATATCGCCTTGTCTTTTGGCTCCAAAAAAGTAGCTGATAGGAGGTTGAGACCCATCAGCGATACCTTCTGCAACAAAGTAATATATGACCATTAGATAACCGACTATGGCATAAGCCCCCACAGTAAGTGCGTTACCGTACTCCATAAATAAAGTATTGTGTAGCCCTACCATGACACTGGTATATACATAAATAATGAGGCTTGAAGCGCCTAAGGCAATCACTTTTTTAGCCAGTGAGAAATCAAAAACTAAATGTGTGTTCTTTGTTTTCTTTTCTAGTTGAAAAGGTTTGGTTGAGTAGTGACTAAAGAAATATATAAGCCCCAATACACAAACAATAAACTGAGCAATCAAAGTTGCAATGGCTGCGCCAGCTAGCCCGAGATTTAGATAATCGATAAAAACATAATCTAATAAAATATTGAGTAAAGCACCAAAGCCCATTAATCCGGTGGCAATCATAGGGCTATTATCATTTCGAATAAGTAGGGGTAAAGCCGCTGCAAAAATACTCAATGTGCCCGCTATGCTAAACCAATCTAGGTAAGCTTTAGCTAAAATGATACCTTCAGCTGTTCCTGATTGAAGCTCTAACAGAAACTCCCCAGCTAGACTTAATGAGAAGGATGAGACTAGGCCAAGGGCTATCATCACATACAAACTTGTCATTAAAAGCTTAGCGCTATAGTTGGATTTAGCGTTAGAGTCCTGCGCTATTTCAGACTCACCTTGGTGGATAGATAGCAGACTGCCTGCTCCTATGCCAACCATAATGCCGAAACCCACAAGAAAGAAGATAATGGGCCAAGCCATATTGATTGCAGCAAGACCGCTGTAACCAATTACCTTACCGATAAAAATACCATCGACAACCTGATAAAGCCCATTCACCAACATGGCAGTAATCGCAGGTAGGCTATAGCGCCAAAATGTACTGCGAATGTATTTAGCTTGCGTTTGTTTTGTCATAGATGTGTTCATGGGCAATAGCTGTCTGTGTCGGAGAAAATATTCACATCAGGATATCCTTATAATAAGATTGATGTTAGTTAGTTGGTATCTCTTTTAGAGATATAAAAAGAGAGTGTTAAGCTGAGGAATGCTCATGAATTGGACATTAGATGAATTAACGGCGTTTGTTTATTCAGTTAAGTTTGGCTCTTTTTCTGCCGCGGCACGAAAAATGGGAAAAGTGCAGTCACGTATTAGTACGGCGATAGCAAACCTAGAAGCAGACTTGGGTTTTGAGCTGTTTGATCGAAGTGCTAAGTTGCCAGTTTTAACAAAGGATGGTGAGCAAATGTTTATCGAAGCACAAGCTGTGCTTGCTCAGTGCCAGCGTCTTGAGGCGAGAGCAAAAGCAGTCACCATAGGTGAAGAGTTGACTCTCAAAGTCGCCTTGGATGAAGCTGTGCCAAATACAGCTTTTGAAGTCATGTTCCAGCGATTAGCGGATGAATTTCCTTCGTTAAAGCTTACTATCATTAATGGTTCTCAAGAAGATATCGCCCAATGGGTAGAACAAGGTATTGCCGATATCGGTATTATGTTTTACATCAGCACCTTAGCTGACTCACTTGAGTTTATGTCAATTGGACACTTTAGGCATAGTTTAGTGGTAAGCGCTCAACATCCATTAGCTCAATTTAAAGCACCGACAATTCACCAATTAGCCCAGTATAGACAGATCATTATTTGTGATCGAAAAGGTCAAACCCAAGAGCCACCTTTATCAGCAAACCATTGGCAAATAGACAGCTACTATTATATTTCTATGATGGTGATGAGAGGCGTTGGTTGGGCTTTGATTCCTGAGCATGTGGCGAAATCTGATTGGGTATTAGAAGAGTTGGTGGAGCTTTCGAGTGAGTGCATTCCTTCTCCTTTGATGGTGGAGATAGGTGTGGTGAACCGTCGAGATAAAGCTATTGGCCCTGTGATGACTTGGCTTTTTGAAGCTTTAGACTCCTTACTAGCAGAAACTAAATAACGAATAAAAGGATGATGAAATGAAAGGGGCCAGACTTTGGCCCCTTTGTGTTTACTATGATTATCCTGGCTGAATATGTTTATTGGTTAGGTGTTTATCCCATACTCTAGCAGGTAGTAAATCCATTACCCTGGTTAGAATAGCAATGACAATAAATGAGAATATGATTCTAGCCCAAAAAACACCTGCGAAGTCAGCGCCTAATAAGAGCATGAGGATGGTGTCTTCTATCATGCTATGACAAAGGGCGAGTAAGCTCATAGAAGCGAAAATATCTCGTCTTGAAACATGTCCTTGTCTTGCTTCATTAATCAACAAACCACCACCAAAACTAATCCCTAAGGTAAAGCCAACGATAGTAATGGTTGTTGCTTGACGGCTGATCCCTAGCATTCGTAATAAGGGTGACAGCATATAGCCCATCAGTTTTTCAATGCCCAATAGTTTGAGTATTTTTAGCGCAAATAAGAGGCCCACAATGATAATTTGAATCATGATTAAGCTTTCAATCTGCCCCTTGGCCCAACCAAGTAAACTCGTGTCAGCAGGCTCAGGCTGCCATGACAATTGATTAACCTCTTGTAGGTAATCAAATTCAAGGTAAAGCTTGTTGAGTATCCATGCTAGTACTAAGCCGCCTCCAACCCTAAGTAAAAGCGTAAATCTAAGGCGAATACCTGCCTGTTGAGCAATACGCGCTTCAACGGGGAGGCCATGGGCAAAGAGCATGAGAATACAAAGAACCGTTACTTGTGCAACTGTCAGTGTTTCTGCTTGCTGAGCATAGAAGAAGACCAGCATACCAGCATAAATGTTGGTTAATATGGTGGTTGCCCAAACAATCCCCATAGACTCAGGTAAACCAACCCAATGCATAATTGGACCGAGAACCAAGGCAAAGTACTCTAAAAAGCCAAGACTTTCTAAAATCTTTACCACTATGATGGTGGGGATCATAAGTTTAAAAAGAGTGTAGGAAACATCCCATATTTCGATTAGCAGTTCTTTAAAAAAAGTTTTCATTTTTGTGTCGCTCAAATTAACTTTGTGATGATTTACAGGACATAATTTTAAATAAATACAAAAATATATTGTTTCTTATATTGTCTTATTTGATTAATATTATTTCTCATTTATGAGGTATGTTGAAGGCGAATTAACTAATGATTGAGTTAGACGAAATAGATAAACGAATTTTAAGGGTTCTTCAAAAAGACAATAAAATCACCAATGCGGCTTTGGCTGACATGATTAGCCTATCCGCTCCCGCTTGTCTAAAGCGAGTAAAAGCACTTTATGACAAAGGCGTGATCGAGAAGAGTGTTGCCATTCTTAATCCTCACCTTATCGGCGAAGGTATTGTGATTATTGTTGAGGTTGAGATGGAAAGGGATAGGCGTGATATGAATGAGCTCTTTATCAAGCGTATTCAAGCAAGCCCTGAGGTCACTCAGTGTTATCAAGTCACGGGAGAAGTCGACTTTGTATTGATTGTGAATGTGGCGAATATGAAGATGTTTAAAGACTTTTCAAACCGAGTGCTTTACGGAGAGTCGAATATGCGTAAATTTAGAACCTTGATATCCATGACGCGTAATAAGTTTAGTACCGAGATTGCCCTCTAGAGAAATACCTTTATTGAGAGTTGGTTTGAGGCAGTGAGATTTTCTCTTTTTGCTGCCATTCAAGTTTGAGTATTTGACGTGATCTAGGGTAATTCTCCGCTAAGACTTCAACCTTATTGATCCTATCCGTGCGAAAGTGACGAAAATCTTGGCGGCTTTCACACCAGGCAACAACTAAGCGGACACTATGAAAATAGGCAACCATAATAGGCCAGATAATCCTGTGGCTGATATTTTCTTTAACATCTTTATAGGCAATGAAGAGCTTATTTTGCTGTCTAATGGCTTCTCTTACATCGTCCATATTAATGCTGTCTTCAACTGCTTGAGCGAAGTTTGCAGACACCAAATTAGTATCCAGCACGACACTTTGTAAGTGCTCAGGTACCACCTCTTTAATTTTTTCTAATAAAGAGCTAGCTGACTGACTTAGGTATTTATCTCCCCTTTGGCTCACCCAATGGGCACCAAGTGCGACGGCTTCTAATTCATTAGCTGTCAGCATTAGAGGTGGCATTTCATAACCCGGCTTCAACACATAGCCCACACCTGCTTCACCATGAATCGGAACAAGTTGATTCTGAAGTTCTGCAATGTCTCGATAAATTGTACGTACAGATACTTCAAATTTATCCGCCAGCTGTTGTGCTTTGACAGGGTATCTTGCGTTTCGAAGCAGTTGAATAATGCTAAATAATCGATTTGTGGGTAACACCTTCACTCCTTTTACTCATGCTCAATAAGTATGAGATCCTTATTGAGGTAGGAACTTTTTCAGCATTTAGCCAGTTCATTTCATCACGCCAAGATCGCTTTTTAATTTGGGTAAGGAAAACGGCCTTTTTTAGCGATAAAGAAGCAGTATAACAAAACCCTACTGACAAGATATGTCAGTAGGGTCTGGCCGAATAAGTTTAGGCTTGTTCCATAATGACGATGGCTTGAGTGTGTTCTTCTAGGGCATCGAAAATATGGGCCTGATCTGCAGGATAACTGATGTAATCGCCTGGATATAAGGTATGGGTTTGCTCATTAGGGCCGACTAAAGCGCTGCCTTGAGTGACAATAATGTGCTCGACAACACCTGTCATATGGGGCTCTGATTGCCTTGCTTGCCCTGGTTCAACCATTATCTGATAAATGTCTCGGCGCGCAGCTGACGGGCAGGCTGATAAAAGCAAACTTGTATAATTTGCATGTTCAGACTCTATTTTTATCCCATTCCCTTTGCGAATTAATTGGATCTCGTTTTGTACCGGCTCAATTAATTTAGAAAAAGGTACTTTTAATGCAATGCTTAAAGCCCAAAGCGTCTCTAGGCTTGGATTCCCAATACCAGATTCCAACTGGGATAAAGTGGATTTTGCTATGCCAGCCTGACGGGAAATTTCTGCCATAGATAAGCCCGTCTTACGCCTTTCTCTGACCAATGCTTTAGCAACAATTTCAATAGGAAGTTGGTTTTCTTTAGTCATAAATATTTGCCTGTTCGATATAAAATACAAACGTTCGTCTTGACGATGCAATAGGTTTTGTTCATTATATCGATCAAACGTTCATGA
The DNA here is from genome assembly GCF_000967665.1 of Marinomonas sp. S3726. Classification (NCBI taxonomy): domain Bacteria; kingdom Pseudomonadati; phylum Pseudomonadota; class Gammaproteobacteria; order Oceanospirillales; family Oceanospirillaceae; genus Marinomonas; species Marinomonas sp. S3726. The sequence continues at coordinate 229,219 of NZ_JXYC01000011.1, forward strand.
TGGAAATGGTGTTATGAAAAAACTTATTCGTTCAAACTCTTCTCAATTAGGCTTTCAAATACTTTTTGTTTGTCTTGCTGATGCCCTTGTTGGTGTGTCCTATGGCGCTTTAGCGATAAGCCTTGGATTTGATTTATGGGTACCTCTTTCCTTATCCATTTTAGTACTAGCAGGGGCCTCTGAATTTTTATTTATCGGTATTGTTGCGTCAGGTGGTGGGGCTGTTACTGCTGCCATAGCGGGTTTATTGGTTAACTCACGCTTATTAGCATTTGGTCTTAGTTTGAATACGCAATTAGGAAAAGGCTGGCGTAGGTTTCTTGGGTGCCATTTGATGAATGATGAATCGGTTGTATTTGGAATTAGCCAACCAAGCTCTGAATTGAACAAGAAAGCTTATTGGCTCTCTGGGCTAGGGATATTAGTTGCTTGGCCATTGGGCGTTTACTTTGGTGCTGTATTGGGAGAAATCATTGAGAGCACCCATGCTTTAGGATTAGATGTGATGTTTCCTGCTATCTTGATTGCACTTGTATTACCTAAGCTAAATAGCTCGACAATGCGAGTGACAGCTTCGACTGGCGCCGTGCTTTGTGTGGCGAGCACACCTTTTTTACCTGCTGGTCTTCCTGCCTTACTTTCTTTAATGGGTATTTTTATGAAGAGGGTAACTAGCAATGGATAGTCAAAATATTTTGTTAGGTATTTTAGTGCTTGCCCTTGGTAGCTACAGCTTAAGATTGGCTGGTCCCTACTTGCGACAGCAGCTTACAAGGTTTCCTAATATAGAAGTATTATCAAATGAGCTAGGCCAAATACTTTTATTTAGTTTGGCAATTGCAACAGCATTGTTCGAGGCGAATGAGTTTGCTGGTTTTGCCCGTTTGATGGGTTTTATTGTGGCTGCGATTCTGGCTTATAAAAGAGTCCCTTTGCTGATTGTTATCCTATTGGCGGCATCTACTACGACACTACTAAGATTGTTAGGAGTCAGCTAAATCTAAAGCCAATATATATATTTTGTTTTCACCTTTAATTTTTCCAAAAGCAAAGCTAGGCTGAAAGAATCGTTATTTAAAACTAGGAAATGGTGAGTTAAAACAATAAGTAGTAACCAGCAGTTTATTGGTCCTCTTACTTTTCAAGTGTGCTTATCAAGAAACCTATTTCTTTCATAAATCTTGTTTGCTTTAAGGTGTCTTTATGGAAATCAGTGATTTATTAGAACAGACCGACAAGTTACCTAATGTTCCCGAAGTGGTTAGAGAGTTAATGCAGGCTTTAGGTGATCCAGATGCAGATTATAATTTGATAGCGGAAAAGGTCGCGAAGGACCAAACCTTATCACTTAAAATTTTACGATTAGTGAACTCTGCACATTTTGGTTTGACAAGAAAAGTATCCACTATAGACGAAGCCGTGGTTATTTTAGGCATGGATAAACTTAACACCTTAGTGATCGCCTCTGGTATGGCTAACTCTGCGTCAGAGGTTGACGGTCTAGATATGAGAGAGTTTTGGAGCGATAGTTTTATGGTTGCCTCTATTGCTCAATGGTTGGCGCAAAGGTCTGATACGGTGCAGGCGGATGTGGCTTTCACCGCAGGTGTTATCTATAACATAGGACGGCTTCTACTTCATTTGGCTGCGCCAAACCGTGCTAAAGCAATACAAACTTTGGTAAAAGAAACGAAAGCTAGCCGAGTTGCTGCAGAAACTGAGCGTTTAGGTTTTACCTCTCAAGATGCAGGTAAGGCCCTATTAGATATGTGGGGGCTACCAGAAGAGCTAGGTGTTGCAATCAAACAGTATAAGCGACCTTATACCTATGAAGTGCCATCTCCTTTAAGTGCAATATTAAACCTAGCCAATTATATTAATGGCGCTATTACTGATAAAAGAGAAATAGATGAAGTTATTGTCTTTATGCCTAAAAAGGTTATTCAGCTTGCTGGTCTTAAGGTAGAAATACTGGACGATGTAGAAGGTGTATTGAATATGGAATCTGGTCTAGATGGCCTTATATAGAAAAGGTACTTTGATGCACCTTTCTATATAAGTAGTTTTTAAGCAACCGATTTAAATTCTGAGTTTAAATAACATCTACTTCGAATTTACCCAGATTTTCAATTTCCCCTGTTAGCTTATCGCCAACTTGTATTGCACCAACGCCTGCTGGTGTACCTGTCATAATGAGGTCACCAGGGGCGAGTTCATAATAGTTAGAGAGATAGCTGATCATTTCAGCTGTTTTCCAAATCATTTGGTTCAGGTCCCCTTGTTGACGGACCTCATCATTGACTCTAAGACTTATACTACCTTGCTGTGGGTGGCCTATTTTACTTGCTGGGTAGATAGGGCTGACAGGGGCTGACTGCTCAAACGCTTTACCAATTTCCCATGGTCTTCCCATTTTTTTCATCTGCGCTTGTAAGTCACGGCGTGTCATATCTAGACCCAAGGCATAACCGTAGATATGGTTTAGAGCATCATCTAACGAGATATTCTTGCCACCTTTTTCTAGTGCAATCACCAGCTCCATTTCAAAGTGAACGTCTTGACTCATACTCGGGTAGGGGAATTGACCTGAGGTATTAATGTTATCTGTGTTTTTCTGAAAGAAAAAAGGAGGTTCTTTATCTGGATCATGGCCCATTTCGATAGCGTGATCAGCATAGTTTCTACCAATGCAATATACCCTACGAACAGGGAATACTTGATCGCTGTTTTGAATGGTGATTGTAGTTGGCTCTGGTGCCGGAAAAAGAAGATTACTCATACTGCTACCTGCATTTAAATCTTGAGAGTGAAAACCATGTGAGTGTAAGCCATGGATGATGCTTTTTTAAAGTACAAAAAAAGCCTAGGCACATAAAGAACCTAGGCTTTTTGAGTTATTTGAAAACCTTATTGAAAGGCTTTTCAAATAACAAGGACTAACGCTTTAATTGCGATTAAAGTGCTGCTAGTGCTTCGTTTAGTGTCGCACTTGGACGCATTACTTTAGCAACTTCAGCTAGATCCATGTGGTAGTAACCTTCAAGACCCGCTGACTTACCTTGAACTTCATTTAATTCAGCAACAATTTTTGCTTCGTTTGAAGTTAGTGTACTTGCTAGTGTTGCAAACTTAGCTGCAAGTTCTGCATCATCAGATTGTGCTGCAAGTGCTTCAGCCCAGTACATAGCTAGGTAGAAGTGGCTGCCACGGTTATCAAGTTCGCCAGCTTTACGAGATGGTGATTTATTAGTATCCAATAGACGCTCTGTTGCTTGGTCTAGTGTTGCTGCAAGTACTTTAGATTTAGCGTTGTCATTCTTGATGCCAAGCTCTTCTAGAGAAACTGCCACAGCCAAGAACTCACCTAGAGAGTCCCAACGTAAGTGGTTTTCTTGAACTAGCTGTTGTACGTGCTTAGGAGCAGAACCACCGGCACCTGTTTCATACATGCCGCCGCCAGCTAGCATAGGTACAACAGAAAGCATTTTTGCAGAAGTACCAAGCTCAAGAATTGGGAATAAATCAGTTAGGTAATCACGTAGTACGTTACCTGTTACTGAGATAGTGTCTAGGCCACGCTTGATGCGTTCCATAGAGAAACGAATAGCTTCGTTGTAAGACATAACGCGGATATCTAGACCTTCAAGATCGTGGTCTTGTAGGTATAGCTCAACCTTCTTACGAAGTTCGTTATCATGTGGACGTTCTTCGTCTAACCAGAAAACGGCTGGTGTATTAGATTGACGAGCACGAGTAACACCTAGTTTCACCCAGTCACGGATAGGCGCATCTTTAGTTTGGCATGCACGCCAGATATCACCTTTCTCAACATTGTGTTGCATCAACACAGTGCCGTTTGCATCAACAACGCGCATTACGCCGCTTTCAGCAATTTCGAATGTCTTGTCGTGAGAACCGTATTCTTCAGCTTTTTGAGCCATAAGACCAACGTTAGGTACAGTACCCATAGTGGTTGGATCGAATGCACCATTTGTTTTACAGAAGTTAATTGCTTCTTGGTAAATACGTGCATAAGTTGACTCAGGCATAACAGCTTTAGTGTCTTTCAACTTGCCGTCACGGCCCCACATCATACCTGAGCTACGAATCATTGCTGGCATAGACGCATCAACGATGACATCACTTGGTACGTGAAGGTTAGTAATACCACGTACAGAGTCAACCATAGCAAGCTCTGGTCTGTGCTCGTAGCAAGAGTGGATAGTTTCTAGAATCTCTTCCTGCTGAGAGTGAGGAAGTGATTTGATCTTATCAGTAACACTGCCTAGACCGTTGTTAGGGTTTACGCCTAGCTCTTCAAAAAGTTCACCGTACTTATCAAATAACTCTTTATAGAAAACAGTTACCGCGTGACCGAATACGATAGGGTGAGACACCTTCATCATGGTTGCTTTAACGTGCAGAGACCACATGATGTTGTTTTCTTTAGCGTCGTTTAGAGACTCTTCAAAGAAAGCACGTAGTTTTTTGCTGCTCATGTTCATGCTGTCTAGAACTTCGCCCGCTTGAAGAGGCAATACTTTCTTAACGCTAACTTCACCCGCTTCAGAAACAAACTCAAGACGTACTTCTTGTGCTTCTTTACTTGTTGTTGATTGCTCGCTTGAGAAGAAGTCACCGTCACGCATATAGTCAGCGTGAGTTTGAGAAGACTTATTCCAAACACCCATAGAGTGTGGGTTTTTACGTGCAGATGCTTTAACAGCAGAAGGTGCACGACGGTCAGAGTTACCTTGACGTAGAACTGGGTTTACCGCGCTACCTAGAATTTTTGCATAACGTGCTTGAACGTCTTTCTCTTCATCAGAGTTAGCAACTTCAGGGTAGTTAGGAACGTTAAAACCTTGGCTTTGAAGCTCAGCAATACAAGTCGTTAGCTGAGGAAGAGAAGCACTGATATTAGGTAGCTTAACAATGTTAGCGTCTTCTTTAAGAGTAAGTTCGCCCAAAAACTTAAGGCCATCTACAATTTTTTGCCCATCTTCTAGTTTTTCTGGAAAGCTAGAAATAATACGGCCAGCTAAAGAGATATCGGTAAGCTCTATTTCAATGCCCGCTTCTTTTGTGAAAGAACGAAGAATTGGAAGTAATGACGCTGTCGCAAGAGCGGGTGCTTCATCCGTCAAAGTGTAATAAATAGTTTGATTATCTGACATGTGGTTTTCCCCTAACGTTTACAAGCAGTATTGTAAAATGAATGTAAGAGGGCTTTTGGCCCCCTTGATTAGCGAGTAAGAGTGTCACTCCGCTAAAATAATCTGTTCGAAAAATTCGCCGACATATAGTACATAAAAATGAAAGTTAAGGGGGTATTTGACATATCAACTAAGGATATAGTCATAATTTCGTATAGTGATTGATGCTTTAAAAGCATTTAATATCAATGGCTTAACTTGTTTGTGTTATAAAGTTACTAAATTGTTAATAAATTAAATAATGGCTTAGACAGTGCTTTTTTAGGGGTGATTTGGGGCAGTTTACGAATGATATTGTCAGAAAATTTAAAACTTATTGTGATTGACCCAGATAAAAATACAGAGGGAAAGCATAAAAATGCCATTCAGTTTGAACTGGTCTCTTATAATCTTGTCAGATAATTTCAATTTTGTTTGTGTGTTACTAAGGCGCTTGTATGAGATTTGATCCTAGGTTGTTTTTACTCACTAGTGTGGCGCTAATTGCCTTTGCTGGAAATTCATTTTTATGTCGCTGGGCACTTGCGGGACAACAAATAGATGCTCTTAGTTTTACTCTTATTCGGTTATTGTCCGGCGCGATTACTTTAGTTTTCTTATTTGTACTCTTAGAAAGAAAGCCTGTTGCTCAAGTGTTTGCTCTCAATTTAAACAAAGCTGATGTAAGGCCAAGAAGTTTCAAGCAAAGAGTAATGCCTATATTCGGCCCCTTTTTACTTTTTACCTATGCGGCTGGCTTTTCCTACGCTTACCTATCTTTAGAAACAGGCATAGGCGCACTTATTCTTTTTGCTGCTGTGCAAATTAGCATGATAGGCATTAATGTCGTAAAAGGAGAAAGGCCTAATTTAGTACAATGGATCGGCATACTTTTGAGCTTTAGTGGTTTCATTTACCTTTTATTGCCAACTTTATCGTCTCCAAGCTTAAAAGGCTTTGTCTTGATGACAATCGCTGGGGTTGCCTGGGGTGTGTATAGCCTACTCGCTAAGCAAAAAACAGAGGTAAATGAATCCGCTTTAATGAAAACAAGCCGCAACTTTATTTGGTCTATGCCCTTCGTAATGTTTCTGCTTATTGCTAACTTGCTTTTTGTAGGGGGAGATAACTTATTAATTGAAGCAAATGGGATTTACTTAGCAATAGTATCCGGTGCACTTACCTCGGGTATAGGCTATGCCATTTGGTATCAGGTAGTGAAGCAACTAAGTGGTACGCTCGCCTCAGTGAGTCAGTTACTTGTCCCTGTGATTGCAACGGCTATGGGCATAAGCTTTTTGGGAGAAGGGATAGAATTACACTTTGTTATATCAAGCGTCATGGTTTTGGGTGGTGTGATGATTGTCTTACTTAAAAAAGCCTAGTCGACTTTATCTCTATAGCCTGTGCAAGAATGAGATAGTTAAACCTGACATGAGTTGTCAGGTTTAACTTTGGTGCTTTTACTCTTTTGGCGCTTCTGGGCAAAGAGAAGCATAAGCTGTATTAAAAGCGCCTTCTTGAAACGCTTTAAGGCCAGTTGCTGCAAAAGGGACTGGCATAGGCGTGTATTTGATACGAGATTTGATCTCAGCATTATTCATTAAAGTAACATTGACTGTATCAATTAATTGAATCGCTGACTCCATCTTGAAGCCTACAGAACCCCCGGCAAATTTACCCTTGGTCGGGCGCTCGCGAATCACGACTTCATCAACTTTATAGTCCTCAAAAAGTTTTTTTAATGTGAATTGAAAGCTTTTTAAGTTCTCGCTTAATTCTGATTTCACCAAGGAGACGCGAGTTTGACGACAATCCGCTATTTGAAATAATCCATCTTGTTTCGAAAGTAAGCACAAGATGGCATCACTACCTTTAATTTCAATGCCACAGGTTAACATTTTAAGATCCTAATCGGGTTTTAGTGGCGCTATTATCCCATAAAACCTAAGCCACGCCCTAACCCTAAGCCAATTTTTCTATTTGAGATTAAAATACTGTTTTATAAGGTGTTTTAAATGCCGAATATTGAAGTAAGTCGTACTGGTAATTTAGTTAAAACAGGGTGGGAAAGTACTGTAAAAATGCTAAGTGAAGAATAAAACACTGTATTGCTCTTGATATCTCTTATTTAAAAGTCAAATACGCTATTATTGCCGAATAAAATTTCGTTAAATTAAAAAAAACAAAATTTTAAACTACTTCCTTTTCGATTTTCACACTTTTGTTTGTATTTAGGTTTTATTATGAGTCTTGACTCGCTCAACATTGTTCCTCCTAGCTTAATGTCCCTTGATGATATTTTACCCCAAGAACCTCTGTTAATGATGGGGGCTGGTCCTGTGCCAATTCCCGCCCGTGTCGCCAGAGCAAACTCTTTAGTGGTAAACCATCTTGGTGGTGCTATGGCTAAGGTAATAGAGCAAGTGAAAGTCATGGCTCAGTATGTATTTCAAACACGTTCACCTTGGGTAATGGGTGTAGCAGGCCCTGGTTCTGCGGCAATGGAAATGGCAGCAGCAAACTTGATTGAACCAGGTGATACTGTTTTAAGTATCAGTAATGGTTTTTTCAGTAATCGTATGGCGCAAATGGCGGCACGTGTTGGAGCCAATGTGATAGAGCTGAAAATCGATGTTAAATCCGCTGCTGATCCAAGCTTGATTAGAGAAGCTATGGCGCAACATAACCCAAAAGTACTTACCATGGTACAAGGGGAAACCTCTAATACAGTGTGTAATATCCACTTAAAAGAGATTGCGAGCATTGCGAAAGAGTATGCTTGTTTAGTGGTTGTCGATGCGGTTTGTACTTTAAGTACCATGCCGTTAAAAATGGATGAGTGGCAAATTGATGCTGTGATCACAGGTGGCCAAAAAGGCTTATCTTCGATTCCTGGTGTGTCTTTGTTAGCTTTTTCTGAGGCGGCTTGGCAACGTATTCAAGAAAGAGAAACGCAAGTAGTGCAGTGGTGTCTTGATGCTAAGTTAGCCACTAACTTTTGGCACAAAGACGGTTACCACTATACCGCACCTGTATCTGGCATTATGGCTTTGCACGAAGCGCTTAAGCTTGTATGCGAAGAAACCTTAGAAGCACGATTCAATCGACACCTGAAATGCTCGAAAGCATTACAGCAGGGAATCGAGTCTATGGGGTTAGAGCTATTTGTACCTGAGCACTCACGCTTAAACTCGGTAATCGGCATTTGTATTCCAGAAGGATTAACCGCCATGGATATTTGTCACCACATTTCTCATAAGTACCGGGTAGAAATTGCAGGCTCATTTGGTCAGCCTGTTGTTCGTATCGGCCAGATGGGGGAACAATGTCGTGAGCATAACCTTTTCAGAGCGCTTCATGCGTTTGGAAGTAGTATGAGAGACTTGGGTGTAAAAGTGGACTTGCCAACAGGTATGGCGCAATTAGAAGTCTATTTGCAGAAAACACCTAAACACTTTTCTTAAATTAGAATGTGTTTTCTGATAGTTTTTTTCTACTAATCTGATGATTACAAATAATTTGCAAATATAAATGAGAATATTTATCAATTATTGTTGAAAACCGTTCTCATTACTACTAAACTCTATTTCAGGTTGAATAGTAATGAGATTGTTTCTTATGTACGTTTGTATTTGCAAAGGGATTACCCAGAAAGAGATTCAGAGCGCGGTTGAAGCGGGAGCTAGCCTGCGTGATATTCGTAAGTTTATGGGTGTAGCGTCAGAATGTGGATCTTGTGGCCAATGTGCTAAACGCTTGGTTAAACAAACCCAAGATGAAATGCGCATGATGGATAGCTTGGCATACGCTGTCTAACGCAAAATTACTATTACACAGAATTTAAAAAAGGCGATCTAAGCTAATTAGATCGCCTTTTTTGCTTTTAAACATTACATAGCAAGATGGTTTCTTGTTAAAAATTAATCCCTTTTCTTCTGAATTTCCCCTTTCTAAACAATCAAACTTTCGCTTTCAGGGTTTGTTTGATCGTCAATGTCTTTTTATATCGCTATTTTTTACAGTGCAAAAGGCTAGCAAAATAGTACCAAGATTGAGTTTCTGCGTTATTAAAATTTGCGAAATGGACTTTCGAGTTGGATGACAGGTTGACGACAGTTTGGTGTGCTAGATTGAATGAGTCGAGTTTCTTGGCGCAAAAGGAAAGGCACAAAAAGATTCATTAATACAAAAATAACAATTGGAATTAGATTATGAAAACCAAAAGTACATTCAAAACCCTCGCACTCAAATCTATCATGGCATCTGGTGTAATTGCCCTTGCATCAACGAGTGTTCAAGCTTATGAACCTGCGCGCTCTGCTGAGTGTATTGCGCCAGCTAACCCAGGCGGTGGCTGGGATTTTACTTGTCGTAGTGTTGGTAAAGCTTTAGTCGATTTAAGCTACATCAAGGGTAACGTACAAACAGTGAATATGAGTGGTGCCGGCGGTGGTGTTGCTTTTGCTCATACTGTTAGTAAGCGTTCTAAAGATGATGCGCTTATTGTTGCCGCAAGTACCGCAACGACAACACGTCTTGCCCAAGGCCAGTTCCCAGGAATGAACTCTGACCAAGTAAAATGGGTTGGTACGCTAGGTGCTGATTACGGCATTATTGCTGTTTCTAAAGACTCTGAATATCAGAACCTTTCTCAATTAATGGACGCCCTTCGTAAAGATCCAAACTCAGTTAAATTTGCGGGTGGTAGTGCCACTGGTGGTTGGGATCATCTAAAAGTTTTAATCACAGCAAAAGAAGCCAATGTCACTAAACTACCAAAAATTAAATACCTATCATTCAATGGTGGTAGTGAAGCTTTAGTTCAGGTTGTTGGTGGTCATATTGATGCATTTACTGGTGATATCTCAGAAGTTAAAGGCTTTTTAGATTCTGGTGACATTCGTGTTGTGGCCGTTTTATCTGAAGAACGTCTTCCTGCGCCACTTAATAATATCCCAACAGCACTAGAGCAAGGGGTTAGCTCAGTAGCGCCTAACTGGCGTGGATTCTATGTACCTGGTAATGCAGGTGATGACTCTTATGATTGGTGGGTAAATACCATAGATGAGCTTTATCAAACTCAAGAATGGAAAGATATTATGGCTAAAAATGGTTTGATGCCATTCCATAAAACCGGTGCTGAATTCACTCAATTTGTGAAGAATCAAACATTGGATATCCGCATTCTTTCTCAGGATATTGGTCTAATTAAGTAACCTCCTCGAGGTGTTTGGTTGGGCAGTTATTAGTCTCATTGCCCAACCCTTTTTAATTGGATTAAAGCTATCCGCTTTAAATATTGAATAAGCCTTGTCTTATTCAACTCGTTACCCTTGATCAATTTATTTTTGGAGCACAATCATGCGCTTAAACGATCGTGTATTTGGCATGTTGATGCTAATTCTAGCTGTAGTCTATGGGTGGGAAGCAACACAATTTCCTGAACCCTTTGGCGGCGAAGAAAGTGTTGGCCCTGAAACCTTTCCTATCATTTTATCCTTCTTTCTTGGTGCCAGCGCCATTTACATGATGCTTAAACCAGATCCAGATGAAGCTTGGCCTGTTCTACCTATGTTGCTTGAGCTGATTAGTGTTGTCATTGCCATCTTAGTGTTTGCTTGGGCGATTGAGCCGCTTGGCTTTATCCCAGCAGCTGTTGGTGTCGTGACTTACCTTGCTTGGCGTATGGGGGCTGACTTGAAGATGAGCCTCATCATAGGCGTGAGTAGTTCGGTGGCTATCTTCTTGATCTTTAATAATGTGCTGGAACTTGCACTACCTCTTGGTTTATTGGAGTTATAACTATGGAAACCTTAGATTTTTTAATGCAGGGTTTTGCTGTTGCCTTAACCCCAGAAAGCCTGATGTTTGCCATTATAGGTGCCATTTTAGGTACTTTAATTGGTGCTTTGCCTGGCCTTGGCCCTGCAAATGGCGTTGCGATTCTTATCCCTCTTGCGTTTAGCTTAGGGTTATCGCCAACATCTTCTTTGATATTGCTAACCTCTGTTTATGCTGGTGCCATGTATGGTGGACGTATTTCTTCCATCTTGCTTAATATCCCAGGCGATGAGCCTGCCATGATGACCTGTATTGATGGTTATCCTATGGCGTTAAAGGGTAAGGCGGCTGAAGCTTTGGCTATCTCTGCGATTGCCTCTTTTATTGGTAGTTTTATTGCCACTATCGGTCTTGTGATTCTTGCTCCTATCTTGGCGAAATTTGCGCTTAAGTTTGGTCCTTCAGAATACTTTGCTTTATTTGCATTAGCCTTTGCGACCTTAGGTGGTATCACAGGTAAAAACCAATTTAAAACCCTAATGGCGGCGGCTTTAGGTTTGATGATTGCCTCTGTTGGTATTGATATCTCAAGTGGTGTGCAGCGTTATACCTATAACACCCTAGAGTTATTTGAAGGGGTGGACTTTATTATCGCTATCGTTGGTTTGTTTGCGATCAGTGAATTACTCTTTTTCATCGAAAAGCATGCGGGTGATGGCCTTAAGAAAGTGGCTATTAATAAGCTAAAACTGACTATGAGCGATATTGTTAAGGTTTTACCAACGTCACTTCGTGGTGCCTTACTTGGTTTCGTTTCAGGTGTATTGCCAGGAGCCGGTGCTTCTTTGGGTAGCTTCATCAGTTATACGCTTGAAAAGAAAGTCGTTGGTGATAAAGGAGAGTTTGGTAAAGGTGATACTCGTGGTATCGCAGCGCCAGAAGCGGGTAATAACGGTGCGGCATCAGGGGCGCTTGTTCCTATGTTGACTTTAGGTGTACCTGGTAGTGGTACAACCGCAGTGTTACTTGCTATGTTGATCTCACTAAACGTGACACCTGGCCCTATGTTATTTACTCAAAATGCAGATTTAGTTTGGGGTGTAATCGCGGCTTTGTTTGTTGGTAACCTAGTGCTCTTATTACTGAATATTCCAATGATAGGTATATTTGTTAAGTTGCTTAGCGTACCGCCAAAATACCTAATGCCGATTGTTACCTTGGTCGCATCTGTTGGTATTTACTCAGTAAGTCACAGTGCCTTAGACCTTTATTTCATGGTTGGTTTTGGTGTGATTGGTTATGTTCTACGTAAAGTTGATGTGCCTTTAGTACCTGTTATTTTAGGTATGCTACTTGGGCCTGAAATGGAAAAAAGCCTTCGTCACGCCTTGGTATTATCTGATGGTGACTGGAGTGTTCTACTAAACAGTGGTTTAAGTATTGGTCTTTGGACTGTAGCGATTCTTGGTTTGGTACTTCCTGTGATTGTTGGGCCTATGGTTCGAGCAAAAATGTCAAAATCTAAAGAAGCAACATCGAGTTAGATTTTTAAACAGACGAAACCGTCTAAGAAATGGAATTCGGAGCAGCCAGACTGCTCCGAATTTTTTACGTTTGAAAGGCTATAATCTATTGATATCAAGGGATCATTAAAAAGCGTTAGAGACTAAATAAAAAAGCTAATTATAAAAATAAGATCAGCAAGAGAGATGTTTATGCGTGTATTGGTTGTAGAAGACACTGAAGTCTTAGGTCAAGCGATCTGTGATCGCCTGACAAGCTTGGGTCATGGGGCAGATCTTGTAACGAATGGCGAACAAGCAAATGAAATTCTAAAGTACCAAACATTGGATCTGATTATTTTAGATCTCAATTTGCCGGGCATGTCTGGCCTGCAAATTCTAAAACAATTAAGGGCCAGAGCAAATGAGACCCCTGTTTTGATCTTGACCGCAAGAGATCAAATGGATGATAGGGTGATTCTTCTCGATGCTGGCGCTGATGATTATTTAACTAAGCCCTTTAATTTTCGAGAATTAGAAGCCCGTTGCCGTGCTTTGCTAAGAAGGCATCATGGTTATGCGGCGAATATTACAGAGCATGGTAATTTGACCATTGATAGGGATGCTCGCCAAGTAACAGTAAATGGTGAAATACAGCCAGTGACAAATCGCGAGTTTTGTTTGCTGGAAGTGTTTGTCGGACACCTTGGCCGAGTATTAAGTAAAGATGAAATTACCGAGCATTTATTTAATTACGATGAAACCCCAGGGCCAAATGCCATTGAGCTTTATGTGGGTCGATTACGTAAAAAATTGGTGAAGAGCTCACTTACCATAAGCACCTTAAGGGGTTTGGGTTATGTGGCAGAAATCAGCTAGTCTGGCTGAAAATGAAGCGTTAGAGCTACAAAAAGCGCCTTCTCTAAGAAAGCGCTTTATCTTATCTGGTGCTGGCGTAATAAGTGTTATTGCGCTTATCGCGATTAATCTGGTGTTTAACTATAGCCAAAGGTTAGCGGACTTATCCTACGATAGGCTATTGCTGAGTGCCTTATTGCAAATGGATGAAAACATACTCGCAGAGGATGGGCGCCTATCCATTGATATTCCTTGGTCTGCTTTTTCTACCTTGGCACAGGCTAACGAAGATAGAATTTTTTATCGTGTCGAAAGCTCGGTTGATGGTTATATTACAGGAAATCAAAGTCTCGAAAGTACACCACCATCACCGTCTGAATTAGGCAAACCTCAGTTTTATAATCAAATTTTTTCTGGTGAAATGATAAGGCTTGTCTGGTTGGAAAGAGATGTCACCGAAGCCAATATCCAAGGTAGTGTAACCATTTTATTAGGGCAAACTCGTTTGTCCCGTGAAACCATGGCGTCTTCTATTACTACCCGTGCAGTACAAGTGATTCTCTTGATCGCAATTGTCGCCATAGTGCTTATCATGTTGGGAAGTCATCTGGTACTTAACCCATTACATCGCATTGAAGAGTTACTGGAAGAAAGACAGCCCGGTGATTTAACACCTATTAAATTGGATACACCAAAAGAAACTTACCAACTTAAAATCGCTTTAAATCATTTTATGGCGCGGTTAAATAAAAACTTAGAACAGCTAGAAAATTATACGGCAGAATCAGCGCATCAATTACGCACACCTCTAGCCAGCCTTAAAGCGCTAGCTGAAAATGCCAGAGATCAAACTACCCCAGAAAGGCAAGAAGAAGCCCTAGAGCAGATAGTGCAACAAAGCGAAACCTTAAGTGAAACCGTTACCATCTTACTTAATCAGGCCGTGGTGTCTCACCGCCTTCAAACTCAGCGTCTCATTCCTCTGGATTTGGTTGCTCTTATAAAGCAGTCTTGCATGGAACAAGCTGTTGCGGCTTTAAGGCAAGGGATTCACTTATCTTTCGAATCAGACACCAGTAAAGTCATGATACTTGGAGAGGCTTTTTCTCTACAACAAATGCTCAACAATCTTCTCGATAACGCGGTGAGATACAGTGCAGGTAATGGCCTAAATGATCAGAATGAGCAACTGGTTGAAATCCGCATCAAACAAGATGTGCAATCTGTGAGATTGAGCATTATCGATTATGGGGATGGGATAGCTGATGATGAGAAAAGGCGAGTGTTTGAACGCTTTTATCGAGCTAACTATGAAATATCTGGCACAGGAGTAGGGCTTGCTATGGTAAAAGAAATTAGCGATAGGCATCAGGGGAAAATCAAAGTGACTGATACTCAGCCTAAAGGAGCGACTATCAGTGTAGATTTCCCTTTATATTTTGAGCGAGAAGGTGAGTTATGAGAAGTCTGAAAAAAGCGTTAGTCGCATTCATATTTACTTATGTGGCAAGCTTAATGGCAAACCCTGTTGTGTACGAATCTGACTCAGCGTTGGACCAAGGAGGTAACTTCTTCCAAGAGCAGCGAACTTTAAATATCTACTCCACAGTCGACCTTGATGCGTTTGAACCTATTTTAAAAACTTTTGTCGAAACCTATCCAGCGACTAAAGTTGCCTATTATGATGTGAACTCCCTCGAACTTTATCATAAGGTGATGGCAGAAAAAGACAGGCCCAAAGCCAGCTTGATTGTTAGCAGTGCCATGGATTTACAATTGAAGCTGGTTAATGATGCCTATGCCAAAACCTATCAATCCAGTATGACTCAAGCCCTACCAGAAATGGCAAAGTGGCGGAATCAAATCTTTGCCTTCTCGTTAGAACCCGTGGTGATGTTGGTAAATCAGAATCTGTTTCCAGGTGGTGAGCTGCCAAAAAATAGGTTGGATTTATTACAAATAATGCGTCATCACAGCCAAGCCTTTCAAGGCAAGATAGGCACCTATGATATTCGTAAAAGTGGAGTAGGTTATTTATTAGCGAGCCAAGATGCTCGCCAAGCTGACGCCACATGGGGGCGTATGATTGAGGCTTTTGGTAGTCACAAGGTGAAAACCTACTGTTGTACTAGCGCCATGATAGATGATGTGGCCGCAGGGGACTTATTGCTTGGTTATAACCTAGTGGGCTCTTATGCGCACAAGCGTGCTTTGGGTGACCCTAGACTCACCATGATAATGCCAACAGATTACACCCTGCTTATGATGCGTTCAGTGTTAATCCCTAAACTTGCGCCAAATGCCGAAGATGCTGGTAAATTCATTGACTTCTTATTATCTGAAAAAGTACAAAGTTTAATGTTGTCGGAAAACCTACTCTTCCCCATAGGCGATGCAAGCCAAGCGATCAACCTCAGTAAAAAGCGATCACATCCCACCCGTATCATAGAGTTAGACCAGCAACTCTTGGTTGGTCGAGATCATGCTAAACAAAGCCGTTTTATCCGCAGTTGGGAGAGTGCTTTGGAACTAAGTGAGTTGGACTAAGCGAAGTGATGTGATCAAGCTGTTTTTATTTACTTTAAGTTTTCGCTTTTTGCATTCTCTGGCACCAAAGTGCTGCAAGACAGGCTGATGCGAGTACCCAAGAGTAGACGAGAGTGAAGCCGTCGACTTGGCTATATTGAGTGCTGATATCGAGTAATATGCCACAAAGGCTGCTGGCGAAAGCATTGCCGCAGCCGTAGCCAACCATGCCTAAGCTGACGATAAGGGCGCTTTGTTTACTATCGACAAAGTCGCTAATGTGGCTGGCGATTAGCCCCCAGACAGGGAAGTACAAGAAAGCAAAAATGCTGGCACAAGCCCAGAGTACCCAAAGTTTAGCGTCCCACAATAATAGAAGTATGCAGGCCGCAAAGCTTAATAAGGTGAGTTTAATAACTTGGATAATGCCAAACTTATCGGCAAGTGCGCCTATGATCATGCCGCCCACTATCCCAGCTACGCCTATCATGGTCCAAATCGAACCTGTCTGATTTGAATCGCCTTTGAGTACATTCACAATAAAAGGTGATAAAAAGGTTAAAAAGGGCCCTGAAATAAAGCCAATAAAAGCGCTTAAAAGCACGGCTTGTAAAGCGACAGGGTGAGATTTAAGAATAGTTTTAGGATTGATGCTTGGCTTTTGATAGTTTTGCTCTTGGGCTTCTTCTTTTGGTTTAGGTAGGTAGATAAAGGATAAAAGTGCAATGGCGGCTGTGATAGCGGCGCATACAAACCAAAAAGCTTGCAGGCTCAACTCAGGTAAAAATAAGGCGATTAAAATACCATTCAAGGTAATCGCAAAGGCGGCACCTGCAGACGCTAATCCAAGGATACGATTACGAAACTTTAGCGGTATAATGTCGCTTGATAAGGCAACAATGGCATTCCAGTTTGCAACAGCGCAACCTGATACAAAAGCAAGGCAAATAGCGAAGCCTAATGCCCAAGGAGAGAGTACGGCTAATGCCAATAAGACAGGGCTAATCCCTATGGTGAGTAAAAAGAGTTTATAGCCACCTAGTTTTGTTAGAAGAACACCACTTATCAATGAGGTCAGCATATAGGCAATAAAAAGTAGGGCCGAGATGAAAGAGGCTGTGCTATAGCTAAGCTGAAATAAGTCTCTTACTTCAGGTAAAAGAGCAGAATACAAAAACATGCTAAAGCCATGTGTTACAGCACTACAAGCCGTTAATATCAGACTGATAATTATTAAAGTATAAGGCTTTTTTGGTGAGTTTGAGTGGCTAGCTTGCAAATTACATCCCTATAAATAGCGAAACATAATGACGAATAAAGTTCGAATTGAAAAATAGTGCAGCATGCCTATCTCTATGGATTAAGACAAGGATTTTGTCGCAGGAATGTGTTTAGTCGTCGTTTTGGAATCTTTATACCTGAAGCCTTTTATTTGCTTCAGAGAGGGAGGGGAAAAAGAAGCAAGCTCTACCAAATTCTTAGCCACAAACAATTGTGACGGGTAAGAAAAGCGGGGGGAGAACCTGCCCATTAAAAGAACGCATTTAATCGTGTTGATAATGGATTAACCACATTATCAACACTGTTTTCGGCTATCTAGTTTTGAGCGCTTAATTTTGAAAGCTTGCTTTTGATAGCTTAGTTTTGTGCAGGCACGACGGCATAAGCAACCACTTCACATAGCATCTCTTCTCTCGCTAAACCTGCAACTATCATGGCTGCGCGGTTTGGGTAAGGTGCTGCAAAGTAATCTGCATAAACCTTGTTAAATACTGGAAGTTGAGATCTATCGGTAACATAGATAAGTACTTGAGTGACATGGTCCATCGTCAATTCAGCTGCTTCTATCGTGTGCTTCAAGTTATCCATTGTTTGACGTGCTTGGGCTTCTATGCCGCCTTCAACAACTTTACCTTCTTGGTCAATTGGAATTTGAGCTGTCGATAGTTGCCCGTTAGCAATGACTGCCCATTCAAGTGGTGCTTTGGATGCGAAAAGGTCTGTTTTAACGGGGGTTTTGATTGGCTGAGCCATGGTCTTGGTGTGTCCTATGTGTTTTCTATAAATAGTTAACTCTGAAAACTGCAGAGTTTGCACCTAGAAAGGGAGCCGAGGCTCCCTTCTATTTATTGCTGCTTTTGCTATTGCCCTACCCAAAGGGTAAGGCTAAGCATTAATGGCTAGGTTCTCATAGCAAGGTAATCACTTACAAGCCTTGCTCGTCTGCCATCTTCTTCGCAATTTGTGGTGCAGTCCAAAGTGACGGTAGTAGTACCAAAGAAACCGGTACTGCCGTGATCACGATGAAAGATTGCAAGGCAGAAATACCGCCAGAGCCAATCGAGATAAGTAGTGCTGCGACAACACCCATCATGATGCCCCAGAACACACGGATAGAGCTTTGTGGTTGGTCTGTACCTGTCATAACCATAGATACTGCATAGGTCATTGAGTCACCTGTTGTTGCTACAAAGATAGTAGTCAAAATCAGGAACAAGACAGAGATCATGAAGCCCATAGGCAATTGTTCTGTGATAGCCAATAGTGCTGCTGGTAGGTTGAAGCCTGTGAAAGGTTCAGAGATAACACCTGGGTTTGCGATTTCAAACGCTAAACCACTACCACCAACGATTGTGAACCAGAATGTTGTGATGATTGGTGCAACAACTGAGATCAATAGCACCATTTGACGAATGGTACGACCACGTGAAATACGTGCGACAAACATGGCCATAAGAGGACCGTAACCTAGGAACCAGCCCCAGAAGAATACTGTCCACCAGTCCAACCAGCCTGGGCTAGCACGGAATGTTGCCATTGGGATGAACTTATCAAGGTAAATACCAAAAGAATGTAGGTAGCTATCAATGATGAAAGCAGTTGGTCCAAATAATAGAATGAAAGCGATCAGAACAACAGCAAGAATCACGTTGGCACGACTTAGAATCTGGATGCCTTTAGTCACACCACTTACCGCTGAAAGGGTATAGATACCAATCAAAGAAAGTAGGATAACAAGCTGAGTTGTGTAGGTATCAGGAATACCAAATAGTTTTTCTAAACCAAAGCTAACCTGAAGACCTAGGAATCCGATTGGGCCAACTGTTCCGGCTACAACAGCAAGTACACAACTTGCATCAACGATAGCACCGAATGGACCAGTCATTACCTTGTCACCAAACACAGGGTAAAGCAAAGTTCTTGGCTTAAGTGGTAGACCTTTTTCATAATGTAGGTACATGAAAACGATACCGGTTAAGCTACCCAAGATTGCCCATGCTAGGAAACCCCAGTGCATAAAGCTTTGTGCTAATGCATTGTAAGCTGCTTGTGCGCCTTCTGCTTCACCAAACAATGGTGGTGCAGAAGTGAAGTGAGCCATAGGTTCTGCTGCTGCCCAAAACACACCGCCACCGGCAAGTAGGGTACACATGATGATTGAGATCCACTTAAAAGTAGAAATCTCAGGGGTCTTGATGCCGCCAAGTACCACTGCACCAGAACGACCAATCGCTAGGAATAAGCCGATTATAAAGGTTAATAACAACAATACTTGCCAATAAGCACCAAAGAGTTTGGTGGATGTGGCAAATGCGCTATTTACCCAAGATGAAACCATATTGATGTCATACAGAGCGGCAATTACGAAGAGTGCTAAACCGCCACCACTGATGAAAAACACGGGTAAATCTACCCCTGCTAATAATCCAGTGCCGTTGCTAGCTTGATTTGGCTGTACGCCGTCTTGAGAAACTCTACTCATGGTAGTCTCCTGAAGGATATTTATTTTTTATATTTATTGGAATTATCCGGCGTTAACGAGCATGCCTGTATGCCCGTTAACTTGGGTTACCTTTATGAGTCTTGTGGTGTTAATCCTTCGTCGAAGAATCGTAACCAGTTTTGACCCATTATTTTTGCTACCTCAGTTTGATTAAAGCCTCTATCAATTAGGCCTTTGGTGAGATTTGGGAAATCTCGGCTATCCCTAAACCAAGTGAGTGGTTCAGGCCAATCCGCATTGGATTTAGACCCTTCTCCGTAATCCTTTGTCTTTGACCAACGACCATTTCGCATCCATTCAAGAATAGAAAGTGGCTGCTGCTGGCATAAATCTGTACCTATACCAATATTGTCTATGCCCATTAAATCTGCTGTGTTAGCTATCATGTCGCAGAACTCATCAAGGCGGCAGTTTGATCCATTCTTAAGGTGGAATGGATATAAACTGAAACCTAGTAAACCACCTGACTCAGCAAGGTTTTTAAGAACTAGGTCTGACTTGTTGCGTTTTGCTTCATGGAAGCTCAACGGATTAGCGTGAGAAATTACAATAGGTCGCTCTGATATTTCTATCGCATCAAGGGTGCTGCGTTCGCCGCTATGACTCATGTCGACTATCATGCCAACACGATTCATTTCCTTGATTGCTTGTTTACCAAAGCGGGTAACACCGCTATCAACTGCCTCATAACAACCGCAAGCCAGAAGACTTTGGTTGTTATAAGTGAGTTGCATGATCATGAGATTTAGCTCGCGCATTATCTCGATCATGGCAATGTCATCTTCAATCGGTGAGCAATTCTGAGCGCCAAACATAATGCCAACACGGCCTGTTTGTTTGGCGATCCGAATATCATCAGCACAGCGAACCGGCATAATTAGGTCAGCGTTACGCTCAAAATGAGTATTCCATTCACCAATACGCAATAGGGTTTCGCGAATTTGTTCATGGTAAACAATGGTCGCATGTACCATGGTGACACCACCTTCTTTAAGCTGTAAGAAGATGTTTCTGTCCCAATTTGAGTATTGCAAACCATCTATGACGATAAGATCCTGATGCATGATTCAGCCCTTTGTTATGCGCGCATATAAGTGGTTTTAACCACGGTGTAGAACTCTTTTGCGTAAGTTCCTTGCTCACGTGGACCAAAGCTTGAATCTTTACGTCCGCCAAATGGCACATGGTAATCCGTACCTGCTGTTGGCAAGTTGATCATGGCGCAACCTGTTTTAGCATTGCGTTTGAAGTCGTTAGCGTATTTAAGAGAAGTTGTGCAAATACCACCCGTTAGACCAAAGTTTGTATCATTCAGTGTGTCTAGTGCTTCTGCATAGTCAGCAACCTTGATGATGCAAGCGATCGGTGCGAAAGCTTCTTCACGGTTGATTGTCATCTGGTTTGTTGTGTTTGTGAAAAGCGCTGGTTGCATGTAGTAACCATCAGCTTCTTCTGTCAGTACTTCACCACCATATGCCAATTCGCCGCCTTCTTTCTTAGCAAGCTCAAGGTAAGATAGGTTTTGTTCCATTTGACGTGCATCAGCAACCGCACCAATGTGAACACCTTCTTTAAGAGGGTGACCAACAACCAATTTCTTCATGCGCTCAATCATTTTGGCAACGAACTCGTCGTGGATACCTTCAGTAACGATTAAACGTGAAGAGGCTGTACATTTTTGACCTGTACCACCGTAAGCACCACCAACAGCGCATTCAACCGCGTTATCAATGTCTGCATCGTCTAGAACGATCAGTGCATTTTTACTGCCCATTTCTAGCTGGCATTTGATTAGGTTTGCAGCCGTTGCAACAGCGACTTTACGACCAGTTTCTAAAGAACCTGTGAAAGTAAGTGCATTGATATCTTTTGAGTGAATCAGTGTATCGCCTACTTCAGCACCAGGACCCATTACTAGGTTTACTGTGCCAGCAGGAAGACCTTGGCGAGAAATGATTTCTGTTAAAGCCCAAGCGCTTGCTGGTACTTGGTTAGCGGGTTTCCAAACAACTGAGTTACCGTATGCAAGTGCTGGGGCAATTTTCCAAGCGCCTGTTGCTGTTGGGAAATTCCAAGGTGTGATGATACCTACAACACCCACTGGCTCACGGCGAGTTTCGATTTCAACACCTGGACGAACTGAGTCAGCTGTTTCGCCCATTTGACGAAGTACTTCAGCAGCATAATAGTGGAAGAACTGACCTGAACGGTAAGTCTCACCAGCGCCTTCTGCTAATGTTTTACCTTCTTCACGGGCTAGCAATTCACCAAGCTCGTCTTTACGTGCGATCAGCTCATCACCAATAGCCATCAAGACAGAGTATCTTTGCTCTAGACCGCTTTTTTCCCATTCAGCTTGACCTTGCTTAGCCGCTTCAATCGCTGCAAGTGTTTGCGCTTTATCTGCTTGAGCATAAGTACCAATGTTATCTTTGGTGTCAGCTGGACTAATGTTATCTATATTATCTTTGTTTCCATCAACCCATTCACCGGCGATGTAATTACGAAAAACTGAATCGGACATGATCTACTCCTATGTGGTATTGGCATCATACTAGTACCCATGGTTTAATAATAAAAATTAATAATTAATATTAAGTGATAAGGTTTTTTTATTATGATGCCAGAACTTAAAATTACTCAACTACGCCATTTTGTTTGGGTTGCTGAGCTTAAAGGCTTTCATGTTGCTGCTGAACGGGCCCATAGAACTCAGCCTGCGATTTCTTTATCGATAAAAGATTTGGAAAGTAAACTGGGTGAGTCTGTTTTTGAAAAACGTAAAACTAAGTCTGCTAAGGCTGAGTTGACACCTTTTGGTGAACTGTTTTTACCTAAGGCAAAAGAACTCATTGCTCATCATGATCGTATTGCACAAGACATGATGTTGATGGCTGATCATAAAGCAGGGCATATCCGACTAGCTTCTGTCCCTTCTATAGCAAGTCAGGTTTTACCTGAATTGCTACTTGAGTTTGTTGCGGATGCGACGGAGCTGAATGTCAGTTTCTTTGATGATAATTCTGATGCCGTTCTTAAAATGGTTGAAAATCAGCAGGTAGATTTTGGTATTGCTAGCTTATTTCATGAAGAGGAACATCCTGATAAAACCTTTGAAGCTATTTGGGAAGATCAGATTGGAGTTGTTTGCCCTAAAGATCACCCTTTAGCTGAGCTTAAGGGGATTCATTGGAAAACATTGTTAGAACATAGGTTTATTAGTAATGGTACTTCGCGCTTGCTAGAAGACAGCGAGGCTAGCCCTTTACTTGGCCGTTCACAGTTCTATATTTCTAATATGATCTCTTTAATTGCCATGCTTGAAGCGGGTGTGGGAATTACAACCTTACCTAGGTATGCCTTCCCTAAAGAGAGCTCAACTTTGTGTTTTATCCCTTTGGATACACCTTTTGTAGTGCGCAAAATTGGTTTAGTGCAGCTTAATAACAAATCTTTATCACCTGCCGCGAGTGCACTTGTTGACTTTATTTTGAGCAAGGCAAAGCGCTAATTGGCTGGGTTTGTTTGATACTGGTCAAAGAATTGAAAAGAGCTCATTTTTTTATAAAAGGGGAAAACCTAGGAAAAGTAATGGTTTGAGGTGTTTTGATTAGAAAAGCTTATCTAATGATATAGCTTTTTGATTTGATGGGAGAGGGCGCATGATCAATGATGAGACCATCAAGTGAAACATGAATGTCTATTCACTAGGAAGACAATTTTCAATTACTAAAATAAGAGAGTGTTTGCCATGACCACGCCCGCCGCGATTGACTCCTCGTTAAGAGGAAATAATGCGTTGCCACTTCGGCCTATCGACCAGGTAATGGATTTGGAGCGATTAGGTGCTATGCATCAAAGCCGATTAAGCTTTATGCGCATCTTGGTTCGCCATGTGATGCGCGAGCGTTGGCAGATAAATATGACGACCATGTCTTTAAATGACGAAGGCTATGGTACGGCTATTTATGAAATTCAAACACCTCATGACCTGTTTAGCTTTGTTATCTTTTCTGATTATCTGTCTCCAGATGAGCGAAATGATAGGGTAATCGCTTCAAAATGGGATCTCACAATGGCACTGGTTGCTGGTAAAGTGGATGAGGTTTACGTTGAAAGCTTGCGCCAAAATGTCCCTAAACAAGAAGCGGGTCGAGTTGATTCCCGTGTCTTTGTCTTATCACGTGCTAACCGAAGTGCACGTAACTTTGAATACGTTGTTGATCAATTAGCGAACGGCGGTCAGCCGGACATTAATAAGATAGCTAAAGTGGGCTATTTATATCGTACAACGGCTGTTTACGGCAGTGGTAAATTAGGCATGGCGGATTGGGAGAAGGTATCTACTCGCTGGCCTGATTTTGCGCGACCTTTCTCGGCAGAAATGTTCGTGTGCTTCATGTTGAGAAACTTTAGTTTGTTCCAAGCTGAGCATATTGCTGAAAAACGTACGCCAGCGACTTATAACCCAATGAAACCAGAAATTAAGCGTTACTTTGGTATTGGTAACTCAACGGGCTTAGGCATGGCGCCTTATCTCATGAACCATCCTCTATTAATTAACCAATGGGTTGAGATGCGTGAGCTTGCTTTAGCAAGAGTGAGGTTACTTGGGCTTTATGATGAAAATGCAAAAGAGAAGTTAGAGCGTTTAATCAGCCGTGTACAAAGCCATATGGCTGAAACAGAAACAGAAGACGAGTGGCAAACAAACAATAATATTGCTGTTTTGGCAGATCTTGAACAGCTAAAAGCACGTCTTGACCTTGGTGTAGACAGCTGGAATAGCTTGATTGTTTGGAGTGAAGAGGCTTGCTCTTTGCAAGGGCAAGAGCTTCTAGTCTCTTTGTTATTAGAGCTTCACCCTGAGTTAGTTGACGACTTAGAGGGCTATCATGGTTCTGAAGAGTTTTTAGATCTAGACCCTGTTATGCCGCTGCAAACACTTAAACAGGTGATTGAAACTCGTTATGCATGGGCATTGAAAATAGACTTTAGTGAAAGTGGTTCTAGAGATATTTTCTGGTACAGGTCAGAAGAGAAGATGGAGCCAAGATTAGGTCAAGCGGCGACCGAAAAAGGGAAAGATAAACAAATGGCATTAGGTGTAGGTTATGCCGTACGTAAATGCTACGACCAGCTGTGCGAATATATTAATGAATTCCCAGAACATTCAACTGCTCGTTTTATGGTTACTAAGCCTAAATTGAGAGGCATTGTTAGACGTATTCAAAGTATGAACCGTTGTGTTTATGGTGATATTCAGGCCAACTTGCTTGATAAAAATGTACTTCCTATGCATTTGCTAAGAGCCAAACTTGCCTTCTTTGGGGTGAGTAAATTTGATCCTAGATCCAAACTTTGGGTGCGAAATACCATGTTTCAAGGCGCACCTTTATTAGAAGATATTGGAACTAGTTTTAATGATGATTGGTTTATGCCATTGGCGCCAAAAGCAGAGGAGAATGTCTAATGCATGTTTCTATGAATGAGTTGAAAGCGGCTTTACGACGTTGCTTTGAAGCGGCTAACTATTTTGTTGGTAATTACGAAGATGCTGCCAACATGATCCTATGGCTAGAAAAGCATGGCTTAAATGGACTGCAAGAATTACAAAGAACCTTGCCTTATATTAAAGAAGATAGATATAAGGATATGAGTACCGTCATCTATGAAGATAGCACCTCCGCTACTATTGATAGCCATGGCCGAAGTGCGCTGAACTGTATTGCTTCAGCGGTTGATCTAGCCCATGCAAAGGCACTTGAATGTGGTATTGCGACTATTAGTGTACACAATTGTCATAACCGTAAGTTCATACTAAAAGCACTGACTGATTGTGGCCGTCGTGGTATCAGTGTGGTGGCTTACTGGCGCAATGGATCGGACGTGGTAACTGAATATACGGCTGCTATTAATGCTGGTGCGCGTTACCCTTCTTTTAGCCAAGCTGTGACTAATCTTGAGAGCAATGAGCAGGACAAGCAAGCATTGACCATTATTTGTAGTTCTCGAGTTGATTTAACTTCTTCTTTGCAAAACTCAAATGATCATCAAACTCGATTCCATATGAGTGCGAAAGAGATTGCTAAAGAGAAAGAGAAGACCATAGATAATGGTATCGAAATCGATGAAAAACTTTGGCAAGAAATCAATCAAATCGGTGCGGCTGTTTTGGTAGAGAACTCTGAACAGTCAAGACAGGGTGCTGGTGCAAGTTAAGCTGAGTCTGTCTATAAACCACAGAAAAGGGAGTTAAATGCTCCCTTTTTCTGTTTTTGCTTATAGTACTATTGACCTTTTATCCTTAGCGATTGTGATCTTGGGCATTCTTGTTCAAGCAAGGATAGGGATTGGTTTTGCGCTTTTAAGTGCGCCTCTACTTTTCATTATCAATGAAAGCTACATGCCTGGCCCTATTTTAATTTTGGGCTTTACCTTGTCTCTTTTGTTGTTCTTTAGCGAAAAACAAAGCTTATCCCTTAAAATAGTTTTACCTGCTATCGCTGCTCGCTTTCCCGGTTCTTGGTTCGGTGTTGTCATCCTTATTTACCTCCCCCAATGGCTACTTGGTATGGCTATCGGGGTGAGCCTTTTGTTTGCTTCGCTACTTTCTTTTATAAAATTATCCATTCCTTTAAACGCTAGAAACCTGTTTTTAGCGGGTTTCTTTTCAGGCTTTTCTGGCACTATTACGTCTATCGGCGGGCCGATTATGGCGCTTATTTATCAAAATGAATCGCCTGTTAATACGCGTAAGGCTTTGATCAGCTTTTTTTTAATTGGCACACCTATTTCTATTCTTTTGCTAGCTTTAGCTGGAGAGCTTAGCCAGCAAGCCTTTGTACTGAGTGTGAAAATGTTGCCGGGTGTGTTGATAGGTTTTTTACTATCAAGGTATAAACTTTTTGCGGTGATCTCTCCTAGTAAAAAAAGTATCATTTTTTTATCAATATTTTCAGCTTTCATTATTATTAGCAAAAGCCTACTAACACTTTATAAATAATAATTTTCTCGCCTTACAAGGTGATGAGCTATTTAAACCTTCTTAGGGGATTATCATTTTAATCTCATTGTCTTTTATGACAAAAATTAACACTTTTTAGGTCTCCTCACTTTTACTTTTTGCCTTTACTGCTACGCTTAATTTAAGACTATTTTTGAGCTTTCATTAGACAATGAGTTTACCTAATGGGCTTTGAGGTGTGCTCGCAGAGGTTAATTTATTCAATAAAATTAAGGGTGAGATAATGGATATATCTTAAATGCAATCTATACTGCCTCATTGTATATATTTAAATTTTCGAAGAGAAATTGGGCTATTTAATTTGTTATGGACTGGTTTTAAAACTTAATTAAATCAATTGTTTATTTAATTTCACCGATTGAGGTTTAAAATTTTAAGGAGGTTCCATGGATAGGGCGAAGATGCTTTTTGGTGTCGTTGTTGCACTTCTTGCTGGCATTGCTTTGGTTTCAACTGGCTATACCTATGTAGCCGTTGTTGCTAGTACCTTAATATCTGTTGTTTCAATGAAATTCTTTCTTACCAAAAATCCTCCTTCTGAAGTGTCAGATGAAAATGAAGCTGAGCCTGAAGAAAACCCTGTAAATGAAGTGAGTAATGAAGAGGTAAGTGAATCTGGCATGCTTGGCTTAGTGCAAGAGATTCACCCTGTTTTGCAAGAATGCCAAACAAATCTTGATGGTATTTTTGAAACTCAAAAAGGGGCGGTTGAGCTTTTAACTGAATCTTTCGCTGATTTTAATCGACTTATGGAAGAAGAGAATGAGTGTATTCAAACCTTAATTAAGGTGGGGAAAAGTGAGGATAATCAGGATGAGCAATACAGTACTGCAATGAAGCTATTTGCAGATAATACAGGTAAAACCCTCTCTAAATTTATAAATACAACCGTTGAAATGTCTGCCTCTTCCATGGAATTGCTGCAAAAAGTAAATACCATTGCCGAAGAGTTGCCATTGGTTGTATCCGCTTTAAAAGACATAGATCAAATCTCTTCCCAGACAAACTTATTGGCATTAAATGCGGCGATTGAAGCTGCTAGAGCGGGAGAAGCTGGAAGAGGTTTTGCTGTTGTAGCTGATGAGGTAAGAGCTCTGTCAAATCGCTCATCTGGGTTCAGTGAATCAATACAATCAAAAATCAGTAGCATTTGTAATCGTATAGAAGACTTGTCTGAAGGGGTTAAAATTCTAGCCTCTCAAGATGTTACTTATATCATGGATTCTAAACGTTATATGCAAGATGCTCTGAAGAAAATTATCGAGAAAGCAGAGTCTGATGAAGAGGTAACAGAGCGCTTAGATGGTATTTCTTCTCAGCTTGAAGATTCAATTCATAACGCAATAAGAGCGTTACAGTTCGATGATATTAATAGTCAGAATATTACTTTTACCAATGAGACCTTGGCTTTCTTATCTAAAGAGCTTGGTTCATTAAACTTTAATGACTTTGAGTCTGTTAAAAATGATGTTCACTCTTATGCTGAAAAAATTAAACAAAGGCAAGATACTGCAAGGAACCCTGTTTCTTCTACTGACATCGAAAGTGGAGAAATTGATTTATTCTAAATTAAAAGGTGATTATTTTATGAGTGATACCAATGTAATCTCATTACCCGATAAATTTGATTTTAGTTTTCATAAGGAATTTACGAAAAAATATGATGATTCAATTATAAATGCCAGTGTTTCTGAGATAGTGCTTGATTTTAGCCGAGTAAGCTACCTTGATAGTTCTGCCTTGGGAATGATGGTTTTATTATATAGAAAAGCTCAGGCATGCAATAAAAAAGTAACTGTAAAAAACGTATCAGGAAAAACAGCTGAGATATTGAAAATGGCTAATTTTCAAAAACTATACGCTTTTGAGTGAGATTTTAAGTATGAATGACTTAATCGTTAAATTATTGCTTGTAAGTAATGATTATGCTGTCGATTCTATAATGAATGATGTTTTTTCAAGTAATAACTTTG
The DNA here is from genome assembly GCF_000967665.1 of Marinomonas sp. S3726. Lineage (NCBI taxonomy): Bacteria > Pseudomonadati > Pseudomonadota > Gammaproteobacteria > Oceanospirillales > Oceanospirillaceae > Marinomonas > Marinomonas sp. S3726. Next base: position 257,868 of record NZ_JXYC01000011.1, read on the forward strand.
AATTAAATGTCTTTAATACATTCTTTGAAGCAAAATTAAAGGAAAAGACAAAAGACTATTCCATGATCATTATTAATGATGACATGTTAAGTGATGAGTCCTTGTTTTCTTTTGTTTTAGAGTTTTCATCAAAGTATCCCATCATTATTGTTACTGACAAGGAAGAAGAAAAAAACATTGATAAATATTTTAAAATTGGAATATCTGATTATTTTATCAAGCCTTTAAACTTAAAGCTTTTCTGGTGTAAAGTTAAGAAGATACTTGATGATGATGTGCAAAGGAAAAAATCAAAAGAGGAATCAAAGCTCTTAGGTGAGCTTATGCATCAACATAAAGTTGAAGAAAGTATCGCGTATTATGTATATAACCATATGATAGGCGAGGAAGATAAGCCCGACTTCTTACACTCTTATACTCTTTCCGCAGATAATTTTAGTGGTGATATTCAACTGCACTCGCAGTCACCCTCAGGTTCCCATTATATTTTATTAGCGGATGCTACAGGCCATGGTTTGGCTGCTGCAATCAGTGTTTTTCCCTTGGCTTCCATCTTTAAGTCCATGATAAGTAAAGGCCATTCTGCTGAAATGGTACTTGAGGAGTTAAACTCAAAACTGGGTGATTACATCCCTCCAGATCGATTTATATCGGCGATTTTAATTGAGCTAGACCTTTATAGCCAGCAATTGAAGGTATGGAATGGTGGTATGCCAACAGTGCTTATCTATGCCGAAAATAATATGAAAGAAAAAGAAGCAGAATCAGAAAATATGGCACTTGGTATTCTAGGTGATAAGGAGTTTGATACTCACTTTTTAACTATGCCTTTGCCTAAAAAAGGCTTTTTATTCATGTATAGCGATGGTTTAACAGAGCAGTGTAATAAAGTGGGTGAAGAGTTTGGTGAACAAAGAGTATTTGAGGTGATTAATAAAACCTCAGTTGAAGTATTAGTCGATAGTGTTATGGATAAAAGCAATTCATTTAGAGGAAATATGCCTGTAAATGATGATATTTCAATTTGTGTAATAGATTTCGAGAAAATTTAATAAAAACATCAATGATTAATGGCGAAAATTAAAATGTGAATCTAATCTTATTTATATAATTTCATTGTGGATTATATGTGTTTTTTATTTCGATGGAGTGAGATATATATGAGCAATAATTTATTAATTGTTGATGATTCAGCCTCAGTTAGGCAAATGATTGAAGCGACATTAAAATCTGCAAGTTACACAGTGACTTCTGCCAAAGATGGAAAAGAAGCACTGGACCTCTGTAAGACAAAACGTTTCGATTTTGTCCTAACCGATCAGAATATGCCGAGAATGGATGGTTTAACTTTAATTAAATCATTACGTGCCTTGGATGCCTATAAACGCACTCCACTGATTATGCTAACAACAGAAGCTGGCGATGCTATGAAAGCACAAGGCAAGGCTGTTGGCGCAACGGGCTGGATGGTTAAACCTTTTGATCCTAAAAAACTCCTACAGGTTGTTGCAAAAGTTCTAAATTAAACAGGGATGTTTTATGACTATCGATATGAGTCAATTCAATGATGTTTTCTTTGAAGAAAGTCAGGAACATCTTGATGAAATGGAGCACTTGTTGATGGATCTAGATCTTAATGATCCAGACCCAGAAGCATTAAATAGCGTGTTTAGAGCCGCCCACTCAATAAAAGGTGGGAGTGATATTTTTGGCTTTAAAGCGCTAACTGGCTTGACTCATGTAATGGAAAATTTACTCGATAGAGCCCGTAAGCAAACAATCAAATTATCTGTTTCTATTGTCGATCTTTTATTAGAAATGATTGACGTCTTGAAGTCGATTTTAGCCTGCTATCGAAATGATTCTGATATTGACTGGGAACTAGTCGGTACCAGTACTCGCCGTTTAGAAGATGCTGTTAAAGTTACTTCTGAGGATGAGCCAGTAGACGAGTCTGATAATGAAGGGGATTTCGGCTTTTTTGAAAGTCCTATTATCAAAGAGGAAGTCGAAGAGTTTGGTTTTTTTGAAGATCCACAGGCATCAAAAGTCTCTGCTTCTGATGACGAAGACTTCGGGTTCTTCGAAGATGTTGAGAATAAAGAAGTTAAGGAAGAATCTAATGACGATGAAGAGGGTTTTGGCTTCTTTGATCAAGATGAACCTGCATTAGAGGAAAAAGCAAAAGTTGATGATAAAGAGGTTGTGCAAAGTAACAATAGTGAGTCATCTGCAGAAATTACTTCCCAGGAAAAAGAGCCCTTTAATTCTGTTACCTCTGATGTTAAGAGTGTTCCTAAACCCGTTGCTAATGACGCTAAAGTTGTCGAAGCAAAAGCAAATGATGTACCTGCAACAACTAAACCAGCAGCTACACCTGTTAAAGCGGCTCGAAGGCCTCTTAAACCCGTAGAAAAAACACCAGAATCTTCCACTATTCGAGTTGAAACATCTAAGGTGGATACCTTAGTCAATTTAGTCGGCGAGCTTGTAATTACTCAATCTATGCTTGCCATGATTGAAGAAGAAGTTGATGAAGGTGTTAGCGAAAAAATGCTAATCGCCTTAGTTGAGCTTGAAAGGAATACCCGAGAAATTCAAGAAGCTGTCATGTCTATTCGAATGCTTCCTATTTCATTTGTCTTTAATCGTTTTCCTAGGTTGGTGAGGGATTTATCCAGCAAACTCAATAAAACAGTAGACCTCAATTTAGAAGGCGCAACGACTGAGATTGATAAAAGCTTGATTGAAAAATTGGCTGACCCTTTAACTCACCTAGTTCGAAATAGTATTGACCATGGCATTGAAGTGCCAGAAGAAAGAGCCAAAGCAGGTAAAACCGCAAAAGGAACCATCACGCTTAAAGCTCAGCAGAAGGGCGGATCTATTTTAATTAGCATTATCGATGATGGTGCGGGCCTTAATCGTGAAAGAATCTTAAATAAAGCGGCTGAAAATAATATTCCGTTACAGAAAAACTTCCAAGATAGTGATATTTGGAATCTGATATTTGCACCAGGTTTTTCGACTGCTGCTGAGGTAACTGACGTATCGGGGCGCGGTGTTGGTATGGACGTGGTTAAGCGGAATATCGAATCTTTAGGAGGCCGAATTGAAATTGAATCGACAGCCGGTCAAGGTACCGCTTTTCACATACATTTACCGCTAACTTTGGCGATTGTCGATGGTATGACAGTTGATGTAGCGGGTGAAATCTTCGTTGTTCCTCTCGTTAATATCATTGAGTCAATTCAGCCAGATCAAACTCAAATCAGATTAATTAAAAACGAACCTTTGTTATGGGTGCGTGGAGAGTACTGGCCAATCATCCCCTTAGGTAGTTGTTTGTCAGTCAGTAATGCGATTGAGGACCCTTCTAAAGGCATTGTCGTGTTAGTTGAAAGTGCTAAAAAGCGTTTTGGTTTATTAGTGGATGATCTTGTTGGGCAACAACAGGTTGTCATTAAAAGTTTAGAAAGGCATTACAAAAGAGTTCCTGGGGTTGCTGGAGCAACAATTATGGGTGATGGCAGTGTCGCGATGATCTTAGATGTCGAGTCTCTCTCTCATTCAGTCACTTCACAAGAATATGTTCAACAGGCGGAAGCAATATGAATCAAGCTTCAAATGAAAAAGAAAACTTAATCATGGATGGGCAAGAGTTCTTAACCTTCATTTTGGGGGAGGAACATTACGCCTTAGATATTATGACAGTGAAAGAAATTAGAGGGTATGAGGCAGTAACCAAAATAGCGAATGCGCCACCATTTATTAAAGGTGTATTAAATTTACGTGGCGACATTGTGCCCATTATCGATCTTAGAATTAAGTTTGAAGTCGGTCAGGTTACTTATGATGATTTTACCATAGTGATTATGCTGAACATTGCTAATCGCGTGGTGGGGATAGTCGTTGATGGTGTATCTGATGTGATCAATCTGTCAATGAATGATATTAAACCGGCACCTGAGTTTGGGGTTGCTTTTGATAGCCAGTATTTACATGGATTAGCCAGACTAGAAGATCAGATGGTTATATTGGTCAATATTGAAGCTTTGATTTCAAGTGATGAGCTTGGGCTATACGAGAGTAATCGTGATTTAGATATTAGGGAGAATAATAATGAGCTGGCTTAACAATTTTAAGTTATCAACAAAAATGTTGTCACTTGGTTTACTCGCTCTAGTGGCAATTGCATTACCAACAGGCTTCTTCATAAAGACAGAGGTCGTGCTCATCGATGTTTTAGAAAAAGAGTTGGCAGGGATAGAGCCTATTAGAAAGTTGATGAAACTTGAGGGTTTGTTTCAAGGTCACAGGGGCACAAGTGCAATTTATTTAACGAATGAAGATTCAAGTAAAAGAAATATTGATGAAAGAGCGGAAAGTGTTACTAAGTATTTATCCGAAATTCAACCTTACTTCCGTGAGGTCATGCCTAACACTGAAATCAATGAGCGCTTAAGTACATTGTCTTCTAGCTTTGCAACATTAAAATCTGAAGTTCGTAACAATAATATTTCCAAAAAAGAATCATTTGCTCAACACACGAAAATGATTACGGAAATTAGCTCTAAGATGATTCCAAATGTATCTGAGTTTTTCTATCTCAGGTATGACCCTGCTCCAGAAACCTATCATTTAGTCATTGCATCTAATGATGACTTACCCAAAGTGTTAAAGGGGATTGCCCGTTTAAGAGGGATTGGTGCTGGTGTTTTAGCAGAAGGCTATATAAGTGCAGAGCAAGCTGGTTTGCTTCATGTTGCAATTGATAGTGTCGCAAGCTCATTTTACTTCTTAAGCCACAATATTGAAGTTGCCATTGCATCTTCGAGTGATCCTGAAGTCTTTTCGCTAAAAAGCGAAGTTGAAAAATTGAATAGAGAGTTTCAAGAGTTTGCTGATTTAATTGATCAAGAGATCTTTCAAAAACAAGTTTTAACTTATCCTACGAATCAATTCTTCGAAGATGCAAATCGTATGATGAGTGATTTTGACCTTTTCGCTGAGCATACTAATGCGGTTTTAGAAAAGCGTTTAGGAGAGAAAGTCACAGAGGCTTATTGGCTTTTATATGAGGCTATCTTATTTATCTCTGTATTAATTTTGGTTAGCTTGGTGCTTGGTCTAGCTATAGTACGCTCAGTAATTAACGGTGTTAAAGAAGGGATGAACACTGCTAACAATATTTCAAATAATAACTTCGAACATAGTTTGGATTTATCTCGAAAAGACGAATTTGGTTTGTTGTTTAATTCCTTATCAGCTATGGGTGAGAAGCTAAAACTGGCTGAAATTGAGGCTAGAGGTAACTATGCCATTAAACAAGCAATAGATAACAGTGCTACTGCTTTTATGATGGCGGATGAAGAAAATAAATTATTTTATGTTAACCAGACAACAATAGATTTATTCAAGGATTCTCAAGATGATATTCGTCGATGGGATCCAGACTTTAGTGTTGAATCTCTGGTTGGTATGCCTTTATCTAAATTGGCGAGTCCAGAGAAATCGGTCGAGTTTGTTTCTGTCTTTAATAAGATGTCTAACAACATAGAGTCTAGAACGAGCATTGGTATCCGAACTTTCAATTTAAATGCTAATCCCGTTTTGGATGAAGCTGGGGCTCACATTGGTTCTTGTATTGAGTGGGATGATATTTCTCAAGCCTTGATAACAGAGGAAGAAACCGCTCGAATCATGGCATCTCTAAATTGCACTACAACGAATGTCATGATTGCAGATGCAGATAGAAATATTTGTTATATGAATGAAAGTGTTATGGCCATGTTGCAAGACTCAGAGTCTGACTTGAGAGCTGTTTTACCTCACTTTAATTCTGCTACCGTACTTGGTAGTAATATTGATATTTTTCATGCAAACCCTGCTCATCAGCAAAACTTGCTGGAAAAATTACAATCAAGTTACACCTCTCAAATCAAGGTTGGTAGAAGACACTATCGCCTAATAGCAAATCCAATTGTTTCTGAAGATGGTGTGCGTCTTGGCTCTGTTGTTGAATGGCTTGATAGAACATTAGAAGTTGAGGCTGAAGAAGAAATTGCCATGCTGGTTTCTGCTGCTGTTGATGGTAATTTCTCCGAAAGAGCAAGCATAGAAAATAAATCTGACTTTATGCTATCTATGGCTGAAGGGCTTAACCGTTTATTGGAGACAGCCGATGTTGGCCTGAATGATGTTTCCAGAGTATTACTGGCCTTATCTGAAGGCGACTTAACAGAGAAAGTTGAAGCTGATTATAAAGGAACCTTCGAACAACTTAAGAATTACTCAAATCAAACCACAGAAAACTTGGCACGAATTATAGGAGAAATAAGAACGGCAGCAGACACAATAAATACCGCATCTGTTGAAATTGCCCAAGGTAATGCTGATCTCTCAAACCGAACCGAACAGCAGGCGGCGAGTTTAGAAGAAACCGCTTCTAGTATGGAAGAACTGACTGGCACGGTTAGGCTAAATGCTGATAACGCTAAACAAGCAAACTCCTTGGCTTCAAAAGCGTCGGAAGTGGCGGTTGATGGTGGTGATCTCATTCAGCAAGTTGTTCAAACCATGGCATCGATAAATGAATCGTCTCAGAAAATTTCTGACATTATCGGCGTGATTGATGGCATCGCTTTCCAAACTAATATCCTAGCTTTAAATGCAGCCGTAGAGGCAGCTAGAGCAGGTGAACAAGGTCGAGGGTTTGCTGTAGTTGCATCAGAAGTAAGAACTCTGGCGCAAAGGTCTGCCAATGCAGCGAAAGATATTAAAGCTTTGATTTCTGATTCGGTTAATAAGATAACCGATGGTAATGCTTTGGTAGGACGCTCGGGCGATACCATGAAAGAAATTGTGACATCCATTAAGAGTGTCAACGATATTATGTCTGAAATTGCTGCAGCCTCAGCAGAGCAGTCGGCAGGTATTGATGAGATAGGCAAAGCCGTCACTCAAATGGATTCAATGACCCAGCAGAATGCAGCACTAGTTGAACAAGCCGCTGCGTCAGCAGAAAGTATGCAGCATCAAGCTGATCAATTAACCTCTAGAGTGGCTACATTTCAATTAGTTGATACTGAAGAGGTGGAAAAGGAAGAGGTAAAACTGGTTAAAAAGTTACCTTCTAAATCGAGTGAGCAACTAGTAAGAAGACCTGCGCCACAAGCTATTCAAGCTCAACAATCTGAAGACGAATGGGAAGAATTCTAATTGTTAAATTTAATCAAGGATGATGACAAGCATGAGTTCTTATATACCAATGAGGACTTTGAAAAAGTTAGAGTATTTCTCAATAAACTAACTGGCATAAACTTGGCCGATAGCAAGGACGCTATGGTCTATAGCCGGTTAGTTCGAAGAGTAAGAGCCCTTAACTTATCAAGTATTGCTGAGTATCTTGACTATGTTGCTGCTAATGCCCATGAAGAACAAAACTTCATTAATGCATTAACAACGAATTTGACCTCCTTCTTTCGAGAAGAACATCATTTTAAAGTACTGAAAGATTACCTTAATGAAACGCCAGGAGTTAAACGGATTTGGTGTGCGGCTTCAAGTACTGGTGAGGAGCCTTACTCCATTGCCATCAGTGTTGTAGAGGCACTCGGCAAGTTCGATACAAACATTGAGATTATCGCTTCGGACATTGATAGTAATGTCTTAGAGACAGCTAAACAGGGGGTTTATCACGAGTCTCGAATTCAGTCTCTCAATTTATCCATGAAGAAGCAGTTCTTCCATAGAGGGACAGGTTCAAACAAGGGGTTTGTAAGGGTGGTGCCTGAGCTAAGAAGAATGGTTAAATTTCGACAGATAAATCTTTTAGATAGTAAGTGGCCAATAGACTTGCCTGTAAACATTATTTTTTGTCGAAATGTCATGATCTATTTTAATCGTGAAATGCAGGAAGCTTTGTTAACTCGTATGGTTCGTTTGCTTCCAAAAGATGGTTTATATGTTGCTGGTCACTCGGAAAACTTTTCTTATTTTTCACACATCGTTTCTGCTGTTGGCAAAACGACTTATAAACCAGCTTAAAGGAGTGCATCTGGATGTCTTTTGATTTCGATAATGTTCATGTTGCCTCACATCAGTTTTATGATAACAACTTTAATGAAAATGCGATCAAGGTGTTACCTGGTGAATATTATGCCACCAAGGAGAGAAAGCTGATTGTTACAGTTCTCGGGTCCTGTGTGTCCGTTTGTTTAAGGGATCCAATGACAGGAATTGGAGGAATGAATCACTTTCTATTGCCGACTGATGAAAGAGGGGACTCTGGCATGTTAACAGCCTCAGCACGTTATGGTGTTTATGCGATGGAAATATTGATAAACCACTTAATGAAGCTTGGGGCGAGGAAAGAGTATTTACAGGCAAAAATTTTTGGTGGGGCGAATGTTCTACCGGGAATGCCAAATTCAACCGTTGGTGAGAAGAACTCGGAATTTGTTCGTCTTTATTTATCGAAAGAACATATAGAAGTTTACAGTAGTGACCTTCAAGGTGCTCAACCTAGAAAGGTTTTCTTCTTTACCGATACAGGCAAGGTGCTTATTAAAAAGCTTAAATCTGCCCACATTGCTCCTCTTGTAAATAGGGAGTCTGTCTATCAAACGGACATTTCTAGTCATACTAAAACTGGAGATATCGATTTATTTTAATTCGCTCTTAGTAAAAGGATTTTTATGAAGATTAAAGTTCTGGTAGTAGATGACTCAGCATTAATACGAAGTTTGATGACTGAAATTATTAAAAGTGCTAGCGATATGGAGCTAGTAGGAACCGCACAAGATGCTTTTGTGGCTAGAGATTTAGTCAATAAATTTGCACCTGATGTGATTACATTAGATATAGAGATGCCTAAAGTTGATGGGCTTACCTTTTTGAGCCGACTCATGAAAGCAAGGCCTACACCTGTTGTCATGATGTCGACTCTGACTCAAGAAGGTGCGGATGCCACCTTTAAATCCATAGAGCTTGGCGCAGTTGATTTTATCGCTAAACCAAGTTTGGATGTTGTAAATGGGATCAATCAATACTCTGGGCTTATACTAGAAAAAATACGTACTGCCAATCAAGCAAATGTTAGGCGTAAACCAAAGCAAGTTAAAGCGCCTCCCAAAATTATTAATAATAAAAAGGCGACTAAAATTATAGCTATTGGAGCATCTACTGGTGGGACTGAAGCAATACGTGAGCTTTTAGAGCGGTTTCCTGCAGACTCTCCTGGAATAGTGATTACGCAACATTTGCCTTCTGGCTTTACTCAATCTTATGCAAACCGTTTGAACAGACATACTCAATTAAATGTTTTTGAAGCCAAAGGCGGTGAGATTATTCAGCCTGGTAGTGCCTATTTGGCACCGGGTGGAAAGCATTTAACCATAATCAAAAGTGGTGGCCATTATGTTACTCAGCTTGATGATTCAGAAAAAGTTTGTGGTCATAAACCTTCGGTTGATTTGATGTTTAATTCATTAGCTGAATTTGGAATGGACAATGTAATCGCCATAATCCTGACAGGAATGGGAAAAGATGGTGCTCAAGGTATGAAAAAAATCTACCAAAACGGTGGTTTTACTATCGCTCAGAATGAAGAAACTTGTGTTGTGTTTGGAATGCCAAGAGAAGCGATAAAACTAGAAGTAGTACACAATGTATTAGCGTTAGAAGATATTGCTGCGAATGTGTTTAATTAAGATGTGTATATTTGAGGAATCTTGAATTGGTTGCGGGAGCAGGATTCGAACCTACGGCCTTCGGGTTATGAGCCCGACGAGCTACCAGACTGCTCCATCCCGCGACGAATGAGGCTATACGGAATTAAATGGTTGCGGGAGCAGGATTCGAACCTACGACCTTCGGGTTATGAGCCCGACGAGCTACCAGACTGCTCCATCCCGCGACAAATAATCTATATTGTATTCTGTATGGTTGCGGGAGCAGGATTCGAACCTACGGCCTTCGGGTTATGAGCCCGACGAGCTACCAGACTGCTCCATCCCGCGACTAATACAGATTGTTTAAATTTGGTTGCGGGAGCAGGATTCGAACCTACGGCCTTCGGGTTATGAGCCCGACGAGCTACCAGACTGCTCCATCCCGCGACAAATTTAAGACGTTGATCCAATTAGAAAATAATTGGTTGCGGGAGCAGGATTCGAACCTACGGCCTTCGGGTTATGAGCCCGACGAGCTACCAGACTGCTCCATCCCGCGTCAACGAGGTGCGTATTATAGGGAGAGCCAATTGAGAGTCAAGAGATATTTGAAAATGGTTCAATATAAATTGATTTAAGGGATTTTTGAAAACCTAAATCAGCTAGAAACTTGTCTATACCATTATGTATTGACTGTACGTGTCTTGCTTCATTTGCGCTTTCTTGCTTTTGAGGTTTCGTGAGCCCCTTCCAAACTTTAATTTTATTAATAAGCTCTATGTCTATTGAAGAACTAACATTTTCATATAAAGGATGCTTTTCTTTGCTTGCCTTAGTCCTCAGCTTTTGGCCTACATGTAAACTGGAAATGCCATAGCTTGCGGCATAGTTAGAGAGACGATAGATATCATCTACATCTGTTGAGATAATCATAAAATCAACATCAGAAAAGTGACTCTTCAATCTTTTATTGGAAGACTCACTATTAATATATTTAAAGGTCAAACCCTGCTGTAGAACTAGGTTTGCTAAAACAGGTCCAATAGGGTCTGCTTTAATGATACCGATACAAGTATTTAGTGAGTCCTTGATAATGTTAGGAGGTAAGTAATAATTACTCTTGCTATTAAAGCTTAATGACCAATTACAATGAGCTGTAAATGTTTTTGTTACTCTATCTATTTTCTTTTTTACATTCGCAGATTGTTCGAGCTCATCAGGTAGGTTATTACAAATAAGAGGCACTTTTAGCGTTGGCTTTATTAGCTTAGCAAGCAGGTTAGATTGACTACCAAAACTTATGATAATGTCGGCATTATGATGATGCACTGCATTTAACAAAGCTCGCATACCATATTGGCATCTATCTATACCGTTAAAATCCTGGTCACAAAAAGAGAGGAACCTTGGCTCAATTTCATAGTCAGAACAAATCTCTTTAAAATGATCAATAAAAAAATAAAGGTGTTTCGGTGCGTTTCGAGCGTCCCAAACAAAAAGGACTCTTTGCATTAAGCTTTCTCAGTTTGATAGTTTAGTAACACTATTACGATTGCCAGTATGCAATGTAACAAAATTATAAAGGTAACTTAATGTTTAATCAGAGTAAATTACAAGCTATTAAAGCTGCGATTGTTCCTCAAAATGAAGCGCTGCCAGGTCGTAATGAAGAAATGAAAATTACAGCGGTCCATGCTGTAAATAATCAAGACATGAAAAAAAGCCTGCAAGCAAATGAAGAACGTATCATTTTAGGTATGGGGTGCTTCTGGGGAGCTGAGAGAAAGTTATGGAATACTCCTGGCGTTACAGTAACTTCAGTTGGATATGCTGGCGGCTATACATTAAATCCGACATATGAAGAGGTGTGTTCAGGAGCAACCGGACATGCTGAAGTTGTGAATGTTATTTTTGATCGTGACTTAACAAGCTTGGATGCAGTATTAAAAGTCTTCTGGGAAAATCATAACCCAGCCGAAGGTATGAAGCAGGGCAATGACATAGGTACCCAATATCGTTCTGCTATATACACAACGGATGAATCACAACAAGAGGTTGTTGAAAAATCTTTAAACGCCTATCAAAAAGGACTGGTTGAATCTGGTTATGGTGAGATCACAACTGAATGCGCGATGATAGATACTTATTATTTTGCGGAAGAGTACCATCAGCAATATCTTCATAAAAACGTAAATGGATACTGTGGTCTTAAAGGAACAGGTGTTACTTGTTCTATATAGAAGCATAGTTAGTGATAAGTTTAAGGTTGGTGCTTTTCTGGGCTCTCTAACGAATTTAAAATTAATTAGAAAATATTCAAAAAAGTACTTGCCTTAAAAAATCATGTGCGTATTATACGCCTCCACTGACACGGGGTAGCAAACAAAGCTTACACCGACAAGTTACCAAGTAACTTACTATCTTACACAGATAAGTCAGACGCTCTTTAAAATAGTTAATCAGATAATTTGTGTGGGCACTCGCTAGAGACTTCAGCAAGTTGTTCGAGCTGTCACTTTTTAAGTGATGTTCGAATGACTACAAAAATTTTGAAGTCTTACGAGAGTCG